>DATDSR010000037.1:0-22356 GCA_036517855.1 Minisyncoccota bacterium
ATCATGTCCGGGCGCAACATTATCGAACCCAAAAGGGCCTTCTCCGCCTCAATGTCTTGGGGAGGTATCCGCACACCACCTGCTTGTTGCATTGCCATCCGGCTATTCTATCACAGGGGCGCAAGCCGAGACCCATCGGCAGTATCCTCAACTGACCAACCAAGTTCAGCCATTTTGTGGCGAAGTTCATCGGCTTTTCCCCAGTCTTTCCCCATTCTTGCTTCCTCCCGCTCCTGATTAAGTTTTAAGATGTCGGCAGGAATATCGGCTTGTTCCAGTCTGAATCTCTCAACAGCTTCCTTCAGCCCTAATCCAAGCACCTCATCAAATTTGTAAATTAGCTTGGGGTTATGTGTGTTAGCCCAGAGTATGGCGAGAGCTTGGGGTGTGTTTAGATCATCAGCCATAGCAGTTTCAAATTTGGCGAGCTGGGCATTGTCGTCCCACCCCTCTCCCATATCCGACACTGTGCGCCAGATTCGTGTGTATGCGTTTTGGGCGGCCTCGAGGGATTCCCAGGTGAAGTTTAGTTGTTGGCGATAGTGTGTGCCCAAGTATAGGTAACGGAGTGCGAGAGGGGAGAAGCCGCGCTTCTCGATATCGTCGAGAGTGTAGAGGTTGCCTAGTGACTTGCTCATCTTCTCTCCATTGATTAGTAGGAAGTTGTGGTGCATCCAAAAGTTCACCACTTTATGTCCATAGCGACCTTCGTACTGGGCAATCTCGTTGGTGTGATGCACAGGGATGTGATCAATGCCACCGGTGTGAATATCGAAGTGCTCACCCAGGAACTTGGCCCCGATAGCTGAACACTCAATGTGCCAACCCGGGAAGCCCACTCCCCACGGACTCTCCCACTTCATCTCATGATTCTTCTCTTTTGTTAGGAACTTCCACAAAGCGAAATCTCTTGGAGTATGTAACTCCGAACTCCTCTCAACTCTGGCGCCTGCTTTTTGACCCGCCAAATCAAGCATAGCGAGCTTGCCGTAATCTGTTAACTTGCCCGTGTCGAAATAAACTCCATCTGAAGTTTTGTATGCAAAGCCTTTGGCCTCAAGCGCCTTGATAAACTCAATCTGTTCGGCTATGTACTCTGTGGCTGAGGCCCAAACATTGGGCTCGGTGACGTTCGCTTTCTTTAAATCGTTCTTAAAAATATCTGTGTAGTACTTGGCAATCTCCCACACGCTCTTGCCACTCTTGCGCGCGCCCACTTCCATCTTGTCTTCGCCCTCATCGCCGTCGCCAACGAGGTGGCCCACGTCGGTTATGTTCTCAACTTGGCGCACTTTGTAACCGGCCACAGTAAGTGTACGTTTTAGCAGGTCCGCAAAAATGTAAGAGCGTAAGTTACCAACATGAGCGTAGTCGTAGACCGTGAAGCCGCAGGTGTAGAGGCCGACTTTGCCAGGCTCGATGGAGATGAAGGGCTCCTTCTCCCGCGTGAGAGTGTTATAGAATTTGAGCTCCATAGCTGATATAATACCTTAATGCGCAGAGAGCTCAAAGGGCTTTTGATAATTGTACTTGCGGGCGTTGTGTGGGGCTCCGGCTTTTACGCTGGGAGACATTCTATTCCAGAGGTTGAAAAGGTGGTTGACGTGGTCAACAAAACTAACCCAATCGCCAGTCAGGTTGACTTCGCCCCTTTTTGGAAGGCGTGGAATTTGCTGAACGAAAAGTATGTGCCCTCAGATATTTCGTCCACCACTCCGGAGGGGACTAGTTTGATAACTCAAAAGCTCGTGTGGGGCGCCATCTCGGGCCTTGCCGCGGCGGTGGGGGATCCTTATACCACATTCTTCCCTCCGGTAGAGAATAAGATTTTCAAAAGTGACATTGCTGGCAACTTCGAGGGCGTAGGGATGGAGATTGGTTTGCGTAACGACATCCTCACCGTCATCGCCCCTCTTAAAGGTTCGCCGGCCTTGCGCGCCGGTATTAAGAGCGGTGACCTCGTACTTGAGATAGATGGTACAAGCACGCGCGGTATTAAGGTGGACGAAGCGGTGGATAAAATTCGCGGGCCCAAAGGTACCACGGTCAATCTCCTTGTTTTGCATAAAGATACTGTTGACCCGGTGAAGATTAGCGTGACGCGCGATAAGATAGATTTACCCACTCTTGATACTGAAGTTAAGACAACAGCCGCGGGTAAGGTGTTTGTGATAAGGCTCTACAGCTTCTCGGCTACTTCGCCGGCACTCTTCCGCAATGCTTTGCAGACTTTCGTAGATAGCAAGACCGACAAGCTTATCATAGACTTGCGTGGCAACCCAGGAGGTTATCTTGAGGCTGCTGTGGATATGGCAAGTTGGTTCCTCCCCGAGGGCAAGGTAGTGGTGAGCGAGTATTATGGGGCAAGCAAAGATGAGGAGGTGCACCGCTCACGCGGTTACGATATCTTCACCGACGATCTCAAACTTGTGATCCTCGTGGACGGAGGTAGCGCCTCAGCTTCCGAAATTTTGGCCGGCGCTCTCTCTGAACACGGCCGAGCGAAACTGGTGGGGGAGAAGACCTTTGGCAAAGGTTCGGTGCAAGAGTTGCTTGATGTCACTGAAACCACAGCCCTCAAGGTAACGGTAGCCCGTTGGCTCACCCCCGATGGCAACTCTATCTCCGAGAAGGGCATCGTCCCAGATTTAGTTGTGCCAATTACTAAAGAAGATATAGAGAAGCAGAAAGACCCCCAGATGGAAAAGGCACTGCAGATTGTGAATAATGAATGAATAATGAATTATGACGTATGAATTATGATTCTAAATTCGTAATCCTAATTCATAATTCTTAATTCTTAATCCAAATAAAATTATATGAAAGTAATACTAACGAGTGACGTAAAGGGGATAGGTAGAAAGTTTGACATCAAGGATGTTAAGGACGGCTACGGACGCAACTTCCTAATTGCTCGGGGTCTTGCTGAAATTGCCACAGGTGGA
This sequence comes from Minisyncoccota bacterium, assembly GCA_036517855.1. Classification (GTDB taxonomy): domain Bacteria; phylum Patescibacteriota; class Minisyncoccia; order Phycocordibacterales; family DATDSR01; genus DATDSR01. The sequence continues at coordinate 2,946 of DATDSR010000037.1, forward strand.
GCAATGAGCAAACTCGAGCACCTTAAAAGCAAAGCCCTTGGCGAGGCAAGCGAGCGTGCTGCCAGAGAATCTACAGTGGCCAAAGAATTAAACGGCAAAGAATTTAAGATCACTCGCAAAGCTAACGAAAAGGGCCACCTCTTCGAATCCGTACACAGCGTAGATATCGAAAAGCTCGTCACAGCCTCCGGCATCAAAGACGCCTTCCTCGCCAAAGTTGACCTCCCTGAACCCATCAAATCAACAGGCACCCACCCAGTAACCCTCAAAGCAGGGGATAGCAAATCAAGCATTTCACTCCTGATTGACAAAGAATAGGAGGTGTGATAAGCTAGTTCGGGCTGAACGTTAACTAGCGCGCGGGGCATTTCCTCGTCATTTAGACTTGGAGAGCTGGCCCTACGGCACTTCCTCTCCGACCAAGCGTCGGAGGCAGGGGAGCAAAAAATGCAAAGCACGGATAAATCAATCAAGCCTCTGTGGGACTATTTCGCCAGTCTCCTGCTGGGAATCGGTCTCTGCTTCTGGATACCGAGGATCAACGTCGTTTTCAGACTCGCTGGCATAACGACGATCAACCAGGAAATGGAAGAAACGATGAGCGTGCTGGGAGGCAGCCTTTTCCTGCTGGGTAGTCTTTGGATCACTCCTCGCCTCGTCTTCTGGCTTGGGGCACAGGTGCGCTTGGCTCGCGAAGTACCGGGACTCCACGATTGAGGTCAAAGAGCAGGCGCAGCTTCTCAAATTAAGGGCCGAAGCCATTGAGAAGGAGCGGGCGCGAGTCAGAAGGACTATCGGCCTGGAAATAGAAGCTAAGGAGAGGCTTGCCTTGCTTCTCGCCGGAGTGCACGCTCACTGCAACAGAATGGGATCTTCGTTGAAGTTTCCTGTCCGTACGGTCTCGGCCGCTCGCCGTGAATGTCTCCTACTGCTCGGACCTGCGCTCAAGGACGCCGATTGGAGATCGATCAAGCCGATGGAGCGCGCCAAGTTCTGGAAGGGGTTCTTTGAGGAGGCGCGCCAAGAAGCGCTGAGCTAGTCAAGTAACGGTCGGGGTGTCCAGTAGGGCTCCCGACCGTTTGAATTTTATATTGGTCACAAGTTAGACGCTATAGCGTATAACTTGTGCTGTTGCAAAAAAGAATGGGTTTAATTATACGACACTGACGAGGGGGGAGCGTTTGGTTTTGCCGGTGTAGGTTTGCTTGCGCTTGGTGCCGAATTTTACGAGGCCTTCCTTGAGGGCGTAGATGGTGTGGTCTTTGCCGAGGCCCACGTTCTTGCCAGGCAAGTAGCGGGTGCCACGTTGGCGGATGATGATGGAGCCTGATTTGGCCTTCTGTCCGTCCACGAGTTTAACTCCCAAGTATTTGGGTTGCGAGTCACCAATATTCTTTGTAGATCCACCTGCTTTTTTATGTGCCATAAATTAAGGAATGTAATGACTATAATTTATGAGCATCCCGCCGAAGTCCCGCAAAGCGGGACGAAGGAGGATAGCCATAAGTGGTGATATACTACCCGATAATGGATGAAATAGCAAGCGAAATCATGAAAATCCCCAACACCACCCCCGTCCGTGCCCGAACCTGGTACAAGCCCGTTTTGCTAGTAATTAGCGTAGTCGCCTTTGGCACCCTTTGCTTCGGCCTAGGCCGACTATCACGCATTGAGGAAAATAAACCAGACTTGATCGTCGAAGCTGAACAAACGGCTCAAGTCTCGCAAACATTTCAAACAAGCTCCCAAACCACCCAAACTAAACAAGCATCCCAAACGAGTGGGGGAGTGAGCACCTCCAAAGGCACTTATGTGGCCAGTAAGAACGGCACTAAATACTACCTCCCCAACTGCTCGGGAGTTTCGCGAATTAACGAGGCAAATAAAATTTGGTTCACCACTAAGGCTCAAGCTGAATCACGTGGGCTTACCCCCGCCGCCAACTGTCCGGGCCTGTAGTTTGATAGGGGGGTGTGGATAACTAATTCTGTCAAGCTCTCCCCCAAAGTACACACGTCGCACAATATACCTTTCGCGACATGACGGCTGGTTCAGCCTGGAGGCAGAGTTGTTTGCTCGTGGAGCTTGGCCTTGAGGCCACCCAGCCACTCTCCCTTGAAGAATGGCACTACGTATCCACTCCACACCGTGTGTATTGGCGGATAGATGTAATCTTGCCACACTATCTTCCCTGTTTGGATGACAAGCACTACGTTGCTCTCTAAGGCCTGTTCGGGCGTTGAGTTGTAGTATCCCCTCAAGTTGACCTTAAAAGCACTAGCAAGCAGTATTAGGATGACAAATATCACCACTATCTGTATCCAGCCGCCTTTCATACTCATAAGTATAGCAAGGGGTTAAGATACGCGTTTAATGAGGCCACAGGCATTGGCGGGCATTTGCTAGGTGTGGTACCGCGGTAAAGTTGGGCAACCTTAACCCCTTGGGTGGCATAGACGGCGAAGTGCAGATGCGGGCCTGTTGAGTAGCCAGTTGAGCCGCTGTATCCAATCAGGCCACTGCGGGGGACACTATCCCCTTGCGTAACTTTTATAAGTGAGAGGTGAGCGTAGAGAGTTGATAGGCCTGTGCCGTGATCCACGAGCACCCAGTTGCCGTACGAACCGCTAGGGCAACCAAGGTCGGTGTTGCCCGTGGCAGTGACCGTGCCGCTTGCTGCCGATTTAACCGTCGTGCCAAGAGACGCGCGCAGGTCAATGCCGTTGTGGCCTTTACCGTTGTATGCGCCGGCTTTGGCGAATTCGGTATCACCAAACTTCTGCGTTATCAGCACTTCATCAAGCGGCCAAGCAAGTACGCCCGAGCCGTACTTAGGTAGGTTGGCAAAATTGATGGTGGTTTTGAGCTTAGTTTCATAAGCTAGCAAGTCTGCCTCAAATTGGGCCTTCTGCACGATCTTTTGCTCAAGCAATAGTTTGTAATTAGCCTCTTTATTTTTGGTCTGGGCAAGCAGGCTCGCCTTATCTTTGCGATTTTGCTCGGTCAACTTTTGCTGGTCTATCAAACGCGCTCGCAAGACAATGAGCTTGGCCTTATCCCCTTCCCGGGCAATTTTATTTTCGGTCAGTTGTTGCTTATCTTCTTTAAGCGCGACCACACTCAAACGGACTTTCTCTTGCAAGGCCTGTAGGTTATAAACTTGGTCGAGTGCTCCCGAAAGTGAATTTTGAGAAAGGAAGACTTGTATGGGGCTCGCGTCAGCCTCTGCCCGAAGCTCTCGTACTGTGCTACTAATTTCAATTAAATGTTGAGTAATCTTTTGCTCACGCACGCCAATCTCCGTGCCAAGTGTGCCAATCTGCAGAGTGACCGCCTCAACCTGTTGCCCCGTGAGTTTGCTCTGTGCGTCGAGCTTCTTCTTCGTCAAATCCAGAGTCTTAATGGCATTGGCCAAAGTATTCCCCGCCTTTTGCGTCTCTGTAAGCGATTTGGAATAGGCAGCAATCTCCGCCTCCAAACTCTTTATCTGACTATTGGTATCCGCAATCTTCCCACTGATATCATCACTTGTCTGTGACCTGGCGGCTCGGCCGCCAAGTGTGAGCATTAGTACAATCACTAGGCTAATCTTTAAAAAACGAGCGGGCATAACCCAATCTTAACACGTATAAAAAGAAGAACCCCGGACCCCTGCGCGTCAGCAGTGGGTCCGGGAGTTCAAGTGGGTCAGGTTCGGCCGCGCGTCCTCTCGTTGGCCTCCACGAGCGCGTCCTCAATCGCCGAGCCGTAGACGTACAGAACGGTTGGGATCCTACGGTGGAGGCTCTCATCGTAAACACCCGTGATCATGGCGTCGTACGTGATCCATTCGACCATGATCTTGTCACCGGTGTCGACCCAGTCGGTACTGGAGATGAAGACGGGGCTTCCAAACCGACCGCCCTCTTCCGGTCTGGTGGTCAGCACGTCCAGACTGCCGGCGTGGTGTCGGGCGAGGACGACCTGCCACCCGGGTTCGATGGTGCTCGAGATGATGGGGTTTTGCGCCTCGAGCCTTTGTGGGGCTTCGAGCGCGACTTTGTTGGGGCCGATCACGACCATTGCACAGACGAGCGCGATGCCGAGGATGATGGTGGCGAAAATCTCCCTCTTTGTCATTTTATTTCCTCCGTGGTTTGTGGCCTTAGCTTACGCCTTGGCCGGTGTACTTTTCGCTAGAAAGTATACACTACTATACTAGTTTGTCAAGTGCGGTTTGGATACGCTTCCTTGACTCGTCTAGTCCGAGGGATTGGATAAGGGTGAAGGGGTCGGGGGACTTTTCTTTGCCGGAGAGGGCTACACGCAGGGGCCAGAGCACTTTGCCTCTCCCCTGTTCGGTTGCATAGGCGAAGATAGAATCTTTGCTAAAGTCACTTTGCAACACCCAGTTTAAGTGTTTAGTAATTTCTTCAGTGCTTGCACCCGACTTCCCTATCAATAATTCTTTTGCATACTCCGGCGTGCTCGTTAAGAAATCATACTCGCCCCCCGGCTCAATCAAAGTTTTCAAATCGCCGAATTTGTTTATGCGCTCAAGCAAAAGTGGCAAGAATTTTTCAGATTCTTGATTTGGTAAAAACGGTTTGGCCTTTTCGAGTAGATCTTCAGGTGACAGCTTTTTCATGTGCTCACGATTGAGCCAGTCGAGCTTGGCTTGGTCGAAGATGGCCCCGCTCTTACCAATGCGCTCGAGTTCAAACTTCTCAATTAGTTCGGGCAGAGTGAAGAGCTCTTGATCAACCCCATTCTCTGACTTGGGATGCCAGGCATTTAGCATTATGAAGTTGGCTAATGTCTCGGGTAAGTAACCTTGGGCACGATACTCGCTAATGCCTATTGCGCCGTTACGCTTGCCCATCTTGCTACGATTGGTCGCAAGTACAAACGGATAGTGGCAGTAGACCGGCCGTGGAGCTTCTAACGCCTCTTGTATTAAAATCTGGCGTGGGGTGTTAGCCAAGCCATCTTCGCCACGGATGACGTGTGTTACTCCCATATCTATGTCGTCAGCCACTACCGTGAGGTGATAAAGCGGCGAATTTAAATCTCTAGCAATAATAAAGTCATTGAGGTCAGTAGTATCAACACTAATCTCCCCTCGGGCCATATCGACGAATGTGACAACCTTGTTTGGATTCTTAAACCTAACTACAGCTCTTTCAACTCGCGCAATACCGTCGGCTTCTATTTTTTCTTCTGTACTAAGATAAGCGTGGTCACTCTCGATGAGTTGCTTGATGTACTTTTTGTAAATATCCGTACGCTCGCTTTGTCGGTAGAACTCATCCCACTCGACGCCTAGCCATTTCAAATCCTCTTTGATAGCATCCTCAAACTCGCGTTTTGAGCGCACCGGGTCAGTGTCCTCGCTACGCATAATAACCTTGCCCCCTTTTTGCCGTGCGTAAATAAAGTTAAGCAGAGCATACATCCCCGTCCCGAGATGTGGTAAACCCGTAGGCGAGGGGGCAAATCGTGTGACAACTTTTGACATTTTGTCAGTATAACAAACTTTTCAGGCGTATAAAAACGAACGAGCCCCGGGGCCCGACCATCGCGCGATGCGGTGGTGGGCCCAGGGGTCGTGGTGGTGGAGTCTTTATTCGCTCTCCTCCTTCAGATATAGTTGAGCGTCCATCATGCCGACACTTTTGCCACTTTCGGTGACAACACCGAATCCACCATCTGATGGCTTAGCGAGGTGTCCTTCCTTGTCGATCCCCCATTTGGAGACTATCTTCTCCACTCGTCCACCTTTCAACTTGACGTGGGTGGCCTCCCTGACATCTACGCCCTCTTTCATGATTCCTCCATGTTGAGAGCAGGCTCAAACGTGAGCCAGTCTCCGGTTTGGAATTATACACACTTCCCTACTATTGTCAATCTCAATCCTACTTCGCCAAGGCTTCGCGGGATGACCAACTGCGTGGTCACTTCTCGTGGGAGAGGGCTATCTCGAGGATGGCTTCGGCCATTCTTTGGCCGGCTTGGGGTCTCGCGAAGGCTTTGGCGTGGTCGCTCATTTCAGACAGGATTACTTTGCTGCCCATTATGCGATCAATTTCAGACAAGAGGATGTGCGGGGCAAGGTTCGACTCCTCGATTAAAATAGCGGCACCGGTACGGGCGTAGTTGTAGGCGTTGCGATGCTGGTCGTGACTTACTTCTTTTGGAATCGGGATGACGATGGCTGGCAAACCCCAGGCGGCAATTTCGAAAATGAGTGTGGAACCCGCGCGATTCACTACAAGATTTGCTGTGCCCGCGGCCATTGATAGGGCGCTTGCGTTTAGGAAGCCAAACATTTTGTATCTATCCTTATTAGGATTGTCTTTAAGTAGTGTCGGGACAAGCTTCTCTGCTTCGGCCAGATTTTTTACCCCAACTTGGTGAATAATTTGGTATCGACTCACTAACTCTGGCAAAATGTCGAAGACCACATCATTGATGGCCTGCGCACCGGTTGAGCCACCCAAGATTAAAATCACGGGTACATCCTGAGAGAGTTTCAGGAACTCACGCGCCCCCTCGCGTATGGGGTGCAAAATTTCGCGCCTTATGGGAACACCCACCAATGCCGTTTTGTCTTTGGGGAAATATTGAGCCGCCTCTTCATAGGCAATGCCGATGCGCTTGGCAAATTTGCGTGCGAAGAGATTCACTCTGCCGGGCACGGCGTCAGACTCGTGAACCACCACGGGTATACGCAAAAGCCTCGCGGCAAAAATACAAGGGAAACTAGAGTACCCACCTTTGCCCACAATAACATCGGGGAAGAGGAAGAAGAGCTTCCACGTGGCTACGATTATCCCCCACCCAGTCGCGAACAAGTCGAAGAAATTTTTAATTGAGAAGTACCGGCGTAACTTACCAGCCGGTACCCCGATAAATTCGATGTTGTATTCGAAGAGAGCCTTTTCATCGTACGGATCATCGCCCATATAGTAGTACTTAGGCGACACGTATTTATTCTTCTCAATCAAAGTATTCATTTCCTCAACCATCGCAATGATGGGGTAGAAGTGTCCGCCTGTGCCCCCGCCTGTAAATAGTATCTTCACGTTATTCTAGATTATGCTGGTTTTATATTTGAGTGATAGCGGGAGGCAGAGAGTACAAGCGCGGCGGCCACGAGCATAAACATTAGAGCCGTGCCTCCGTGACTGATGAAGGGCAGTGGGATGCCGGTGAGCGGCACCAAGCCAATCATTGCCCCCATATTGAGAAAAGCTTGCGCCATAATCATTATAACAAGTCCCGTGATGAGCAGTCTACTAAAGCGATCGGGCGCGCGAGTGGCTATGCGCAAGCCGCGCAGGCCCAGAGCGATGAAGAGACACAGCACAAAGAGGGTGCCGAGAAAACCGAACTCCTCTCCCAGCACAGCGAAGATGGAGTCGCCAATGGGTTCGGGCAGATATTGGAACTTTTGGATGCTTTGCCCGAAGCCCTTGCCTGTGGCTTGGCCCGAACCAATGGCAAGGAGCGATTGTCGTATCTGGTATGAGCCCCCGAGCGGATCGGCTGATGGGTTGATGAAGGTCTCAATCCTATCCATTACGTAGGGCCTTGTAAGGGCGAGCACCCCGATGAGAGCTATCGCTCCGAGCACCATATATCCTAAGTGTAGCAGTTTGCCTCCTGCGGCAAGAAACATTGCAATGGCTGTTGCAAACATCACCATAAAGGTGCCGTTATCAGGTTGGGCCACAATGACTGCGCCGGTGATGGCTAGGATGCCTATGAAAGGCAGGAGGCCGTATCGGACACTTTGGACATCCTTACCAAGCGAAGCGAACCAAGTGGCTAGGAAGAGGACTAGTGCAATCTTAAGCATCTCTGATGGTTGAAAGGAGATGCCAGCCACTATCACCCACCGGGCTGCGCCACCCGCTTTCAAACCAAGCCCTGGTATAAAGACGAATAGAGTGGCAATTAGCGCCAAAATAAAGATGTAGAAAGCGTAACGTCTGAGAAGGCGCAGGGGTATAAAGTAGGCAACGAGCGCCGCCACTAACCCACCTCCTAGACCGAGAGCGAATTGTGAGAAGAGTACGTTCCCCCACCCCGCACCGGCTCTTGCCAGTAGGCCAAACGAGGCTGACATAAATATGAATACTCCCGAGCAGATAAGCAAAGCTACGATGGAAAGGAAGACTGTGTCAGGCATTTTGCCACTATGGGTCATTGTTCGTGCGACAGTGCGTCGATCGCGTAATCTACTAAAGTTTCGACATCACTGAAGCGTCCCTCCTGGGTGGAGCCGAGCACCACTATGGCCACAGGGTGGTCTATGCCTACATCCACAATTACCGCTAGATTACCCCCAGCAAGATCGGTGAACCCAGTTTTGGAGCCGATTATGCCGACCGTCTTGCCTATATTAATATTGGTGTTGGGCATTGCTTGCCCGTCGAGTACCGCTTTAGGCTTTGTGGTGCAACGCAGAAGCTCCGGGAAGTCGTTGTAGAAGGCTCTTAGCAACATCACCTGGTCACGTGCTGAGCCATAGGCGCCAGAGAGCTTCTCGGACACATCTAGTCCACTAGTGTTTAAATAGAATGTTTGAGCCAGACCCAAATGTTTAGCGTAGGCGTTCATGCCAAAAGTTGGGTCGCCAGGGATTTTGACCCCAATGGCCTCGGCCTGCTCGTTGGAGGAAGTTACGAGGGTGAAGCACGACTCCTGTTCGGTTGCAACCTCGTCTTTATTTGCCACGTAGACTGTCATAAGTTTGGTGAGTGAAGCAAGAGGCAACTGGGCTTCGGGATTCTTAGCGAAAAGGATTTTACCGTCTGTGAGATCTTGCACATAAGCAGACTTGGCCACGATTTCAGTATCACCGTGGGCAAGCAATGCCAGCGGCACACTCACCAAGAGGCTAATTAGAAGTAGGCGTGGCATCTGCGTTTTGACTAATAGCTTCTAACTGCCTCTTCACGTCGGCGTAGTTTGGCAAATCTGCAATCTTAGTTAGGCCAAGATGCGAAAGTAGTTTGAGGGTGGGTTGGTAGAGGAAGCTACGGGCATCATTGGGATTATCTATTCTCTCGATAAGTCCACGCACAAGCAAATGCCTCACTATGAACTGTGAGTTTACTCCTCGTACATAATCAATCTGACTGCGAGTCACCGGCTCTTGGTAGAGGATAATTGAAAGGGTTTCGAGGCTAGCTTTGCTTAATTCCTTGCCGAGCTCATCTTTTGTAATTTGCTCTATTAATTCGGCCACGTCTGGTGCGGTGCCAAGCTGCACCGTATCGCCCGCCCGCACAAGCACCACTCCCCTGCCAATCAAGCTTGCCTCGAGTGTTGTTAACGCCTCCTCAATCACTGCCCTTTCTTGCTTCAGAAACTTTTCGAGCCAGGCTATCTCAACCGGCTCGTTCTTAAAGTAAAGGAGCGCTTCGATTTTTTGTTCATTGTTCATTAGAGTTTGATTGAAAATTGAAAAGTGAAAATTGTTAATTATACGCAGGTACTCCTGTGTTTAATGTTTCCATTTCGATATCAGTGAAGTGGGCGTGTTGTTGCACAGATATGGCCCCCCTTTTCACCAGCTCAAGCATGGCAAGGAATGAGACGACCACTTCCACCTTCTCGCTTTTGCCGAGGTTGCTGAAACTCTTAAAGCTCATTTTAAAGCTTTGGGTAATGCGCTCGTGCAAGCGGTCTATCATCTCCTCTAGGCTCACCACCTTGCGCACTGTGCCCTCTTGCAGTTTCTCCTCTTTGGGCACGCGAGCAAACACATCTTTGATGGCCAGCTCAATATTACTGAGCGTTAGGCCAGGGGTTGGGGCAAAGACAACAGTATAATCTTTAGTCTCTTGTGCCTCATAAACTGGGCTTCTCCCATAAGTCTCGGCAACGACGGGCATCTGCTCTTTGAGTAGTTTAAAGATAGCCAAGCGTTGCTCTAGTTCCCCAATGCTACTTTGTTCATCTTCGGTGAGCTCTAGTCCGGGCAAAAGAGCCTTTGACTTGATCAGCAAAAGCACTGAGGCCACGTAGACAAAATTAGCCGTGTCAGCCACTGGTAGCTCTGGCAAACTCTCTATGTAAGCTATGAACTTATCCGCCACCTCAGAGAGTGACACGTCAGATATATGCATCTTCCGAGCCTCCACCAACTCAAGTAAAAGCTCGATAGGCCCCCTAAACCTCTCACTTTCAATGGCAAATCCACTCATAATTACTCAACATCATAACATAAATTGAGAAAGGGCCCCGGGCGAAACTGACCCGGGGTCCTGTGCGATTACCAGTAGGTTCTTGTTCTTGCTAGCCGCAATGAAGCGGGAAGCAACTTACCCTACTGGTTCGCATTGTAGAACTACTCGCCTGCGGGCACGTCTTTGGGACCATCGTTGTACCGGGCTTTTTCGATGATGATGGCCTGGTGATCACGTGCAAGCCTGCCCTTCATGTCGGTGACAAACTCGTCGCAAGCCACCATCACGTTCTGAAGGGTGTAGTGCCCGAGTTGGTAGAGCTCATCCTTCGAGAGCGAGCCGCCGAACTCGCGCTTGAGCTCCGAGAGAACGTCATTGAGTTTCGAGCGTACCCGCTGCTTCACGAGTGCGCTGGTGAGCTTGTCTGAAAGTTCCTGACTGAGTGCCATTGCTGGCTCCTGGCTCGCAGCATTATGCCACCGGAGAATCCGGCAGGTGAACTGTGAGCTCCACCCCTTATGCTACACGAATGCTAATTATTGTCAAGGGTTCAGGCGTTTGATGTCGCGGGGGAGGTACGTTGCCTCGCGTACGTTTGAGAGACCGAGCATCTTCATAACCAAGCGGGCTGGGCCGATGCCGGCGCCCCCATGAGGAGGGCAGCCGTAGCGGAAAAAGTTTAAGTAGTCTTTGAGTGGTTCAATATCCATACCTCGTTCCCTTGCCTGTTTCTCCAATACCTCTGGTCTGTGTTCGCGCTGTGCAAGTGTAGTAACCTCGATGCCTCTATATAGTAAATCAGCTCGACGGTAGTACTGCGAATCAGGGCTCACTCTCATGTGATAGAAGAAGCTCTTAGAGTGATGGTACTCGGTGAGAAAGACGAAATCATGCTTAAATTCTTCTTTAACATACTCGGATAACCCGCGCTCTTCCTCAGGTGAAAGGTCGTGTTCCTCGCCCGAAGCTACTCCCCTCTTTGCGAGAATTTTTTTGGCATCAAGCATGGTGATACGTGGGAACGGGCGCGTGGGAATCTCAATCTTGGTCTCGGGTAATTTATCCAGCACGGCTTTGAATCCTTCTACTAGCATCCCCTCCTCTTCGTCCATTACGTCGTGATGCGAGTCTACGTAGGCAATCTCGAAATCCCAACCGGTGAATTCAGTCAGGTGGCGGGTGGTGGTGGAGAGTTCGGCGCGGAAGACCGGTCCGACCATAAACACTTTCTCCAAGCCAGAAGCAATGCCCATCTGCTTATAGAATTGCGGTGATTGAGCGAGGTAGGCCTTGCGCTCGAAGTACTTAACTTCGAAGACTTCGGCTCCAGTTTCGCTAGCCGTACTCATGAAAGCTGGTGGATAAAGTTGGATAAAGTTGTTCTCTAGCCAGTATTTTCGAAAGCCCTTCTCAAGTTCAGTCCACACCTTAAATATTTGTGCATGTTCGGGCTTGCGCAAGTCTATCCAGCGATAATCAAAGCGTCGTGGCGCCTCGGTCTCTTCGCCTCCCTTAAGCGTTACAACGGGTATGGGTAACTCCGGAGTAGCTGAACTAAGGATTTCTAACAATTCAATTTGTAATTCGCAACCACCCGGGGCTTGTTTAGCCTCAACCACCTTGCCGGTAATGCGCACCACGCTCTCAAGTGTGAGACCTTTGGCCTTTTCAAATTCGCTAGATTCGGCGCCGATGACAACCTGCACCGTGCCAGTAATGTCTCGTAAGATCAGAAAGATAATCTTGCTTTGCACTCGCAAAGCGTGCACAAAACCTTGCACGGTAGCATTCTCTGCTACTTTGTATTTCAAATCAATTGTGTGTGTAAACTCGCGCATATTCATATAGTAACACAGGAGGCGCCCGGGGCTAAGCCCTAGGCACCTCCAAAAGTCAACCTAAACACCGTTAGGCTTTTGCCCCGCTCCGAGAGTGCGGGAGTCATGCAACCTGTTCAATTTGTAGGTTAAGTCCCGCACCTCCCGTTGATGGTCAAGCTTCGTGTGAAGCTCTTTTCCACGGCGGTCGCGTTCAGCGGTTACCACGAGGTACTCCTCGTAGAGCAGAAGTTCCTCAGCATTCAAACCGCCAACGCCCACCTCAATTGATTTGAGCCACACTGCCACTAGCTCTGCCCAGTTCTTTGGGTCTGGCGATGGTCGCCCCTGCCGTCTTGTCCTCTCGTGATGAGCGTAAACCTGCACGGTGTGTCCTCCTCCGACAAGAGTGTAGCACTGGGCTAGAAGTAGTCAACATTCATCTCACTAAAAATTTAAAAGCGTCCTTAACTTCCGATAATGTTTTGACCACAATCTCTCTTGTCTTCTGATTTCCCTCGAGCATTATATTGTCAACAATCTTAGGGTTGTTTTCATAATATGCACGCCGCTCTCTGAAGGGTGCAATTAGGCTCTCCATCACGCCTACCAAGTACTCCTTGATTTCAACGTCACCAATCTTCCCCTCCGCATATCTTTTTTTAAAACCGACTATCGCCTCTTTATCCTTGTCTGTCCCGAATACATCTAGATACGTGAACATCGGGTTGCCCTCCACTGTGCCCGGATCTGTTGCGTGGATTCTCTTTGGGTCAGTGTACATACCTCGTATCTTTCTCTCAATTTCTTCTTTGCTCTCCGACAAGTAAATAGTGTTCCCTAGGGATTTACCCATCTTCGGGTTACCATCTGTACCCACTAATTTACCTACGCGCCCCACCAGAGGCTTAGGTTCGGGGAAAATCTCATTACCTGCAACAGAGTTAACGGCTCTAGCGATTTCGCGTGACTGCTCGAGGTGTGCTACCTGATCAACTCCAACAGGGACAAGTTCGCCCTTAACACACAAGATGTCTGCCGCCTGATATATCGGGTAGTTCACAAACCCCAGTGAAAAGACATCGCCCATGCCCTTCATTACTATTTCGTCTTTGATAGTTGGGTTGCGAAGAGCTGTGGCGTGTGTGACATACATAGAGAACAAGGCGGCTAATTCGTAGAGCTCTGGTATAGCTGATTCTACAAAAAAAGTCACCTTGCTCGGTTCAAGTCCAACAGCAAGGTTATCGATCAAGACTTGACGCGTATGCTCCCCGATTACTTGTGGATTTTTGGAGAGTGTAGTGAGAGCGTGAAGATCTGCATTAACTATGAATGTGTTGTATTCATCTTGGAGCTTAACTCTGTTTTCCAGAGTGCCCACATAATGACCAATGTGAAGACGCCCAGTAGGAGTGTCTCCAGTCAAAATAACCTTTTTTTTCTCTGCCATTACCCTATTCTGCCATAAAATGGGACTTGGGGAAAGCCAACCAAGAACTTGTTACTGGTCTGCCTGGATTTTTGCGTCGAACTCCTCCCTGTCTAGCACCCCATCGGTGTTATAGATTGTGTGTTCGGGTACGCCGTCGCCATCTTTATCAATAGTTACCTTTACGCTCATAGTGCCCGCGGTCTGTGATGTCTGAACGTCAGGCGCAGGAACGGATTCCGGGATTGTAGGTTGCTTCGGTTTCGATTTTGTTACGGGTTTTACGTCAGGCTTAGATTTAATCGTTGGCGCGGCAGTGGTTTGTTTGATGGTCTTTATCACAGTAGCTGCATTCGCATCCTGCATTGCTTCTTGCTTCGTTACTTGTGCCCGCTTGGATAGCACATAATATCCCCCACCGACAGTGGCCGTCCCCAATAAGATGGCCACTATGATGAGAATCGGCATAATCCCTTGTTGTTTGTTAATCATAGTCATTTGATTAATTTGTATTCTTTAGTTTCTACATTATATTACCAGATTTCTGTCGGATATACGTGCCCGATTGAATCTGCAAAAAAACGTTCAAACTCACATCGTCTATAGACAATTGTCTGTCTATGGCAAGCGATCCTGTTGTACTAAAACCTGCAAATTCCGTGTAAGAGTGCTCCATAAACTATTCTAATATTCTCAAGAATTCCAGAACTCTCAAACCACGATCGGTAACTTTGTGGCGAATGCTTGTGCCATCCGAGCGCTTCATTAACATCCCACCAATGGTCAACCGCCGGATATGATCTGCCGCTGTTTTAAAATTTATCTTTAGCTCGTCGGCAAGCTCACTCACCGACATCTCTGGCTTCTGCTTTAAGATACCTAGGATTTGGATGCGACGATGATTGGCAAAGCTTCGCACCAGCCGTTCCAAAATCCTAAAATTCACTTTTTTCACTTTTATCTACCATAGCACGTTCATTTTAACATATTCTGGTGTTCTCGAGAACTTCAGAGCTTGCTGACGCAGTACACAATTCAAGACACTAGACCTGACGTTCGATGGCACGCACAATAGAGAGTCTCTTTGGTTCTTGATTGAAACTGTTCTTAATATCTTCGATGACGAGGTCTCTGATTTGCAGCGGAAAAACAATTGTTTCGTTGAGTCTTGCGAGTGGAAGCCACTTGGGTTCGTAGTACTGCCCCTCCTCTGTTTGCATCCTTTCAAACTCATTAGTGTTCTTTTGCAGTTTGGGTGTACCTGATATATAGTCGCACAAAAAGTAAACTCTATCTGTGTTGTCATCATAATTAATGTAGTAAATCGGACGAATTGGTTTAACCGTGATGTTAGTCTCTTCGGCAAATTCTCGCACCACAGCTTCTTCAGGTGCCTCCCCTTCTTCAATTCCGCCCCCAGGGAAGACATAGTACTTCTTCACCTCCTTCTCGCGGTACATTAACAATATACTCCCCTGGCTTACGACTACTCCACAAGCCCCGTGTTTTGTTGTCATTATCTTACTCTGCCATAAACTCGAGGTAGAAGGTAGAGCCCTTGCCCTCGCCGGGAGAATCTACCCACACACTGCCCTTGTGGGCCTTCATCAGTTCTTTAACCACGTAGAGGCCTAGGCCAGTGCCCATAATGTTGACCTTGCCAGCGTTCTTATCACGACTAAACTTTTGGAACAGTAGTGGGATGACTTCTGGGGCAATGCCTATGCCTGTGTCTTTGATCTTAACCAATATCTTGCGGGTGGCGCTGTCTTTATTTATAGAGAGCGCAATACTGCCTTGCTTTGTGTATTTGATGGCATTGTCGAGCAGGTTCGTAACCATCTGGCGCACCTTGCCGAAGTCTGCGTGGATGAAGAAGGGTCCGTTTGCCCCCTTCTCAAAGGTGACGGTGAGCCCCGCCTTCTTACTATTTTGCTCAAGCTCTTTAACTACCCCATCCACCAACTCCTCCAAGTTCACGGTAGAAAAGTCATACTGCATCCGGCCCTGCTCAATGCGTGACACATTCAAGAAGTCCTCCACGATAATAACCAGGCGCTCTGCGGAGAGGAAGATGCGGTCCACGGCCTCCCGCAACTTGTCACCCGTAACCGGCCCAAAAGACCCCTCCAGTATCATCGAAGAGTAACCCTTAATAGCCGTCAGTGGCGAGCGCAACTGGTGCGAAGCAATAGATAAAAACTCCGACTTCTGCTGATCCAACTGCGTCAACCGTTCATTCGCCCCCGCAAGTTCATTCGCCAACCCCTCCATCCGTTCCCGAGTTTGAACTTCCTGAAAGATGCTTCTAATTAGCAACACGCCAATGATTACGGTCGAAATAAATAACCCGCCGTTTATTATACGTTCATTTGCTGTGTCAGATAGGATCGTGCGCACAAGCACGAATATCCAAAGAGCAAAAATAAACAATTGTCCTGCTATTACGCGTATTGAGAACAGACGATATTTTGATATTGCGAATGTTGTGATGCCAACAAAAAGAACAATTAGCGCCGGGCCGACCCAATAGTGTCTGAAGTCTCTAAGCAGGTAAGGGGCTAAAATATCGAAGTAAAGGCCAGCAACGACCGAAACTAATGTCCCGACAATGATGTATCTCAGTTGTACACGCTCACCTTTGTCGTTCACCTTTCGGTATCTCTTAAAAAAATTTATGTAGGCCCAGAAGAAATGACTAATCAGCACAGCTCCATACAGTGGATAGAGTTCTCCGAAGAGCACCGTATTTCCGCCAGTCACTGTTACGTCACTTATTATCGTTGTTGTAAATATCGTTGCCCCGACAAGTAGCAGTGTAAGAAGGTATAAAAGAATTCTTGTGCGATGTCTGGCAATTGGATTTGGGCTATGATCTAAGAAAACGAAACTGAACATCAAAAAACTCAAAGAGATTAGTATCCCACTAACGTAAAGTGCTCTTGACGGAAAATTCAAAAAATATACAGTATTTGCAACCCTGAACAAAAGCATCGACAACACCCACAAGCTTGCCCACAGGGAAGCCCACCCCATGTATACTGTACCCTTGCTCTTCTTGCTGCCAACGAAAATAACCACAGAAAGAACTACCGCAATGAAAAAAACTAGTGCGAGAACGATGTTAACGAGGGACATACTTAGTATTTGATTGACTCAAGGATCGATGTACGCTTGTTATATTCGTCTTTCGGAATCTCGACCTTTTCGACCAGGATGTGCGCAGTCTTCATTACTGGGAGTTTCAGCCACCAGGGCTCGTTGTTGAGTTGGAGTGACATCACGCGAAAACTCCAGTACTTACCTTTTTCTTCTTTGCATACAAGCGGAAGAACGTAGAACATATATGAAGGGTCTCTCCACCCCCACAAAGCTCTCAACACAAGCGGCTTAGTCGCATATTCCCATGCAAGGAATGCGAAAACATCCGCATGGCTTGAATCTATGTAAAACGGCCAACGTTCTCTAATCTCCTTGACTGGCCTATGGATGTCAAGCATGGCGAATACACCGCCATTTTTTAGAATACCTAAAACTTGGCAAAACATGGCCAGGGGATCATCTACACCGCCCGCACCAAACATTATAGTCACAACGTCGAAATAGTTTTTGTCAAACGTTCGGAGCCCATTTTCTGGTCTCGACTCAGCTAAGAGCTTTCGGGCATCTCCCCTAACGAAAGAGGCTTTCCTTTTTTTATCATCGACGAGGCCTTCGCTGCGCATTCTCGGCAGAGTGTACTGGATCCCTTCATCGAGCATCTTCTGGTTGTAATCAAGCGCTGTCACATCACAAGATACCTCGCTGGCGAGACAAACTCGCAGCATTTCTTCTGCGGATAGCCCAACGCCAGTTGCCAAGTCAAGCAGTTTTATCGGGATTGTTCCGCTGTCGCGATCACTCATCCAGTGACTTACAACATCCATTCCTAATTGCCTACGCCACCAAGTGTCCCTAAAGTTTGTTGTCCTATGGTGCTTTCTTTCGTAGGTCTGTGCTTCGCGATGATATATCTTCTCCACTAGATTATTGTCCGGGTCTACGTCGTGCTTAGGACCAAAATACTGAAGCCTCACCCTTGCGATAATTCGTATGCACAAAAGCAAGAATTTATAGTATTTATAGCGCAGAGAGGACAACTCGAATGTTTCGTCTTTAAGTGCATACGCTGGGATAAAATGATTTGCCGTCCTGGGTGGTAGAGAAACTATTGCTTTACTTTGAATATTCATTTTGTTCTGCCGCTATAGATTTAGCGATGTCAGTTATCAACATCGTTGGGGTCATATTTATATCATACCGCATAAACTCTTTTCCTAAAACAGCTCGTGAGTTAGTCACGTCAAATTGTGTGGTCTGAAGCAGATAAGGCGTGTAATAAGACAGTATTTTACTCGCTCTACGGAATATTTTAACAGAGCACATTAATTTGCTCGTCCCGTAAAGTACCGTTCGTGCAAGCCAAACCCCGGACGCTAGTATCTTTAAATCCCCAAGTCCAAACCCGTCTAGTGTCGCTCGCAAAACCTCCTCCAGCCTCAATGGTTTTGGGTTTGTAATCTGGTATATTCTTGGTGAGCTGGAGCTGACTTTATTCGAAAGCGAAACCATCCAACTTGTTGCTAGTTTTACGGGTATTAGATTGAGAACTGCGTCACGACTAACCAACAGAATGTGCAGCCTACGTATAGCATTCAGAGAGGAGGCAATCGCCCTAGCAACCGCATAGTATCCGAACATGTTTCTAGATTTATCATCGACTGAAGAAAGCAAAATGGAGGGCCTGAATATTAGGTGCCTCACTTGTGACGCCAATACAAGATTCTCTGCCAGATACTTACTCTCTTCATAAGCATTATCAAAGTGATGTAGAGTAGCAGGTACCTCCTTACACATAGCTTTGGTATGTTTGTCATGCACATATGCCGTGCCTACGTAAAAGAGAGTGCACTTTAGTTTTTCTGCTAAAGAAATAACGTTTCGAGTACCTCCCACATTGGTGTCCAAAACCCGCTCTCTATTTGCTGGTTTAAAACTTAAATCTGCAGCCAAGTGCCAAATACCAGCTACCAGGCCGGCTAGTTCTTTCAAGTCGTTATCTAAGATTCCCAGACTTGGGAACTGGAGATCTACGGGTATTATGTTGATCTTATCTTCAGCTCTCCACCCCACCTTTTCAAGTGCCTTGGCTACGTACCTTAGTGGATCTGAATGTTCTTTTCGTACGAGAAAAATAACCTTGTTCCCTTCTCTAACTAAATCTACTGCAAGTTGAGAGCCAAGTAATCCAGTGCCACCCGTAATCAGATATGTTTTCTGCATTTTTTAATAAAAAATAAACAAATGCTCAACCGTGTCCTGGTTCATCTCCTCTATTGTACACCGAGTTGTGGATATAGAGTAGTGGGTTGTGTGGTAGAATATGGCAATGAGTAAGGCGCATGAATACGGGGCTTTGTTTGGAGCACTTTTGCTCGCTGTTTTAGCAACCGCCGCTTTTTTAATGTACCGAAGCACACCGGTTGTTCTCTCGCCCACTTCCTCGCCTGAAACAGAGGCGTCAACTACGCCCGAACTCTCGGGGCAAATAGACGAGCATCTCTTTGTGGACAACACCCCAATTGAGGTCAACTTCTGCGGTAATGAATACTTAGTTAAGCAAATTATAATTGAGGGTGTCGATGTTGTGCAAAGGATTGCCTACTTGGCGACGAACAGGTTATTTACGGAATATGGTCAGGATAATGATGATTACGGGCTTTGCGCTTACATTGGCCAGAATTTTGTTGTCAGGAGTGAGATACAAGCTAGCCTGATAGAAATACTTAGAAGCAAGACCGATTCCAAAATATATGATGTTGGCATAGTGAATCATAGTTTTAAAATAGACGTGACCAACGGTGGGATATACTACGGCAATGGTGTGAATAGTCTTGTTGGCCCGATCGGCTACCTTAAATAAATTGGGGCCCTTCTAACGAAGG
>DATDSR010000038.1:0-3095 GCA_036517855.1 Minisyncoccota bacterium
CCGCGATTGTTGTCGCGAGGTTGCATAGGGCGAGCCTCGTTTACCACGAGAGCGCGATCACCAAGGGCCTTTTGGCCATTGTACTCGGCGACGGCCTTGTCGGCCTCCGCGTCGTTCTCCATCTCCACAAAGCCGAAGCCCTTGGAGCGGCCTGAATCGCGATCAGTGATAACTTTGGCAGAGAGAACTGCTCCTACCTTGCTGAAGAGATCCTTCAACTCATCATCAGTGGTTGTATAGGGCAGATTACCTACGTATAGTTTCTTCATTTTCGATATATTCTAGATTCTGTTGCCTGGTCGACCCTCTACGCGTTGAAACGAGATAATTACTCAGGACAGGGCTATGTTACACTAGCCAATGGTAAATGTCAAATGGTAAATGTGCAATTTAAGAAAAGGCCAATTAAAAGGCCCCGGGGGACTGGCCCGTGGCTAAAGAATGTCTACACCTCTTATTACTAGGCATGGCGGTGAAAGGTTACTATAATGCCCATATGAGTTTTGAAGGCCTAAAACAAGGATTTGGGGATTTGAAAGAGCATGTGCTTGAGATGTTCGAAAACAGGTTTTTCGCCTTGGCCGCTACTTATGTTGAGAGACATAAGGGAGAAAAGGACCCATATTCTAGGGCAATTAAAGAATTTGTAGACGACTACTTTGACGCGCTTAATATTCATCCGCAATTCATTGCCGAGAGCCGGCCAGGATTTAAAGAGATGCGCGAGCATTTACACAGCGATGCCGGTATCGTGCTTTTGAATCACCCCAACGAATATCTTGACATCCCATCAGTAGCCACTGCTCTTGCTACTCGTGATGATGTTAAGATTATGGTCAAGCAACAACTTGTGGGTAGGCTAACAAACGCTTTCGGACGACAGTTCATTGTGCCGTCATATAAAGGTGGGCGTGAGCTCGTGGGAGCACGCGATGAAGTCGTGGAGCATATTAAGGGTGGTGGTGTTTTCCTCATCTTCCCTAGCGGGCAGGTAACATCCAAATTCCGCTTCGAAGGGTTTGTGAAGCAACTTTTGAAGAGTAAGGAGATTAGAGATACTGATATGGTCTATTCGTTTTATATAAACCAAGAGGACGCAGACGCTTGCTTGCCTGACCTTAGAGACCGCTTGGTGGGTATGAGCCCTGGATTACTCTTGGGGTCTAAGATACAAAGTCCGTCTATTCATGAACCGCGCACAGTCAGAGTCGACGAGCACTATGGTCAGGTTGGGCAATATAGAGCGCTCGTTGCTGACTTACGAGGCGACGAAGCTAACGAGGCATTAGTTAAACATTATTCCGACCAATTCGGGTTAGAGCAAAAGTAATTATCTGCCGCGACGATGGAAGGTTGGGCGGCCGCTTTGCGATGGTCGGCCTTGGCTATTGCTACGGGGAGGGTAAGAGCGGCCCTGTGCGCGGCCGTAGTTACGATACTCGCGCGGGGCTTCGACTACGGCTCTTGGGGGAGGGAGGTTGTTTGGTAGTTGCGAGATGGGCAATGTTTTGCGGATGAGCCTTTCGATGTCTTGAAGGTCGCGCCTCTGGTTGGGCTCGGCGAAGGAGATGGCGTGACCCTCGGTACCGGCCCTTGCCGTGCGGCCAATGCGGTGTACGTAGTCCTCCGAGTCTGTAGGCAAATCATAGTTAATGACCAAGCCAATGCCGGTGACGTCGATGCCGCGACTGGCAATGTCGGTGGCCACCAGCACTCGATAGCGGCCATTCTTGAAACCTTCGAGCGCCTCTTTGCGTTGACCGAGTGAGCGGTTGCCGTGAATCTCGGCCGCGCTGTGACCCATGGCCCTGATGTTGCGCATTATCTTGGTCGCTCCGTGCTTGGTGCGGGTAAACACAAGTGTGGTTACCGGGCGCTCGTTCAAAACTTTTTCGAGCAATCTGATTTTGTTTTGCTTATCGACTATGAAAATTTCTTGGGTCACACGTTCGGCCGTGGTGCCTTGAGGGGCCACCTCAATGCGGATGGGCAGCTTCATATGATGCGTGGCTATCTGCATTATGTCGTGGGGCATCGTAGCCGAGAAGAGCATTGTCTGGCGCTGTTGTGGTCCAGGCACCACGGCCAAAATCTTTTTGATCTGTGGAGCGAAACCCATATCAAGCATCCGGTCCGCTTCGTCTAGCACTAGTATCACCACGTGCTCAAGCGAAACAGTGCGATGCTCGAGATGGTCAATTAGCCGGCCGGGAGTAGCCACTATCACGTGTGGTTTACCACGCAGAGCCGAGACTTGCGGACCCATGCCAGCGCCACCAATGAGAACAACCGTGCGTAAACCAAACGAGCGACCGATTCGATTGAGCACTTCCTCCACTTGCAGGGCAAGTTCACGTGTCGGCAAGAGCACAAGGGCTTGGCCCTTTACAAAACCCAAACGTTGAATCAGAGGTATGCCGAAGGCGAGCGTTTTGCCCGTGCCTGTTTGGGCAATGCCCACCACGTCTTTGCCCTCCACCGCAGTGGGTATGGCTTTGGCCTGGATGGGCGTAGGCTCGGTGTACCCGAGTTTGGTGAGCACAGCTAGCAAAGTAGGGGCAATGCCCAAGTCGGCGAAAGTAGTTTGTGCCATTTGCCCTATTCTACCACGTTTAGTGTATTATATCTTGATTATGTCTGGCAAACAGGCAAGTGAAATAGTCTTTCGGACCGAGCCCGAAGGGTTTGCTCCGAGTATTGAGGTGGTGAGCTGTTTTGTTGAGCACGAGGGCAAGGTACTTTTACTTCATCGTCAGGATCACAAACCAGAGGGTAATACTTGGGGTGTGCCGGCAGGCAAACGCGATGGCGAAGAGGAGTTGGTTGCGGCAATGCTACGCGAGCTCTGGGAGGAGACAGGCATCAAACTCGCCGAGTCAGACCTAGCATATTTTGACAAGGTTTACGTGCGCTATCCAAACTTTGATTTTATTTACCACATTTTCAGCACTAAACTTGCCAATGAACCGCCAGTGAAGATAAATGCAATTGAGCACAAGGCGCACATGTTTGCCACGCTCGACGAGGCTCAAAACTTGTCCCTCATCCCTGGCGAGTGGGAGTGCATAGAATTATTTTATAGTTAAAAGTCGCGG
>DATDSR010000039.1:0-3252 GCA_036517855.1 Minisyncoccota bacterium
TTCCTTATATTTTGCTCGTTTCTCAATCATCCCGGCTAACGCGTCTTTAGCAAATTCTAAATAGTCTTTGCGGGTTTTAAACTGTGAGACTATGGCGTTAGGGGAGCAGATACCCTGCACCTTTCTTTCGTATTGATTCCAACTAGATCGTACCAACTTAGCGGTCTCACCGCTCAGTTGGTGGACAAGGTCGTTTAGGTTTACATATACGCTGGCGTGAAGGAGGTGATTATTGTTTGTAATATGTTTTGCGCGGAAGTGTCCTTGGAAAAGAGGACCTTTGCGTTTATGTTTCTTATTGAAGTACCAAGCGTGGCCACCCGACAAACGTTTAACAAATTCGCTTATTCCACCATCAACTTTCTGTCGCAGAATGATGTGGAAATGGTTTGGGTTCAGACAGTAGGCGACGATATCTACCAGTTTCTTTTTAGACTTTCCCTTTTTTATTTCGAACGAAAGTAAATATAAACTTCCCACTGGTTCAACGGTGTTAAATTCAGCAAGGCACACCACGAATCTATCAGCGTCACGTTTATCCATGACTATATTGCGTCCCTCGATACCACGGTTGCATATGTGATAGTATTCGCCGTTTGCAAAAGTTTCTTTTCGATTCCCCATTACCGCATTCTACCACTGAGCGGTGAGACCGCTAAGTTGGACTGTGGACAAGGAAAAAGGAAAGCCGGAGGGCGGCGCTCACGCTTGGCGAACACCCTTCCCTCCGGCAGTTGCTGGCGGCTAACTCTTGGCCTTCTTGAGCCGCCGCAGAATCTCTGCTTTGGTCTCGGCTTCCAGCTTGTCTCGAACCGGGTTTGAGCCGAGGGTGGTCTTTGATGTGTCGAGACCCTGGGCGGTTGCGAGATTCTGAAACTCGTCGACAAGTTGCTCATCGGTCATCTTGCGCGGATCGTAGCTCATCGCGATTTCCTCCTCTACCAACATATAAGCAGAATAATAAGATATGTCAAGTTGGCAACGTACGCGCAATCGGGTAAGATGACGAGCGTTCCTTTGGTGGGACTTTATGGTTAAAACACGACTAATTGCGGTGTTGCTACTTGTGGCCGGGGCACTCCTGGGCTACTTTGTTTACTCTACACAGGCGAGCACATCTAAGTACGCTTTTAAGCTCGGGCTCGATCTACGTGGGGGCTCGGAGCTCATATACAAAGCCGATACCAGCAAGGTGGCTTTGGGTGAGGTGGGGGACGCTATGGCGTCTCTGCGCGACGTGATTGAGAGGCGGGTGAATCTGTTTGGAGTGACCGAACCAGTGGTTACCACTCAAACAGTGAGCATTGGTGTAGATGGTACCGAGCATCGATTGGTTGTTGATTTGCCAGGGGTAACCAATATTGACCAGGCTATTTCATTAATTGGCCAGACACCAACGCTTGAGTTTAAGACTGAACGTGATGCGGAGACACGCGATAAAATTTTGAAGCAAATCGAGGATTTGAAGGCGCGGCAGGAGAAGGGCGAAGATATCTCGAAAGACCTTGCCACATTGCAGGACCCTTATTACCTTGACAGCGAACTTACGGGCAGATTCCTTGCTAGCGCGAAGATTGAGTTTAACTCACAGACGGGAGCGCCGTATGTGTCGCTTGTCTTTAATGATGAAGGTGCCACACTTTTTGCCGAGATGACCAAAGCTAATATTGGCAAGACCATTGCGATTTACTTGGATGGTCAGCCAATCTCTCAACCGAACGTGAACGAAGAGATTACCGGTGGCAAAGCTCAAATTACCGGTGGCTTCACGCCCTTGGAGGCCAAGCAACTTGCTGGTCGCCTAAACTCGGGCGCCCTACCCATACCTATTGAGCTAGTAGGTACACAGAAGGTGGGTGCTTCTCTCGGTGGTGGGGCATTCGACAAGGGCGTGCGGGCAGCTGGTTTCGGTTTCGCCCTTGTGGCCCTTTTTCTCATAATCTGGTATCGCTTGCCCGGACTTGTAGCTGTGCTTGCCCTCTTGATGTACGCTGCGCTTGTGCTCACCATCTTCAAACTCATCCCTGTCACTCTTACTTCGGCAGGCATAGCAGGCTTTATCCTCTCTATCGGTATTGCTGTTGATGCTAACGTGCTTATATTCGAACGGATGAAGGAGGAAACGAAGAGAGGCAAGGCCCGTGTGGCCGCCATCGACGAGGGTTTCGCGCGAGCGTGGACCTCGATACGGGATTCGAACATCTCAAGTCTCATCACCGCGGCGATACTCTTTTGGTTTGGCACTTCGCTTATTCAGGGCTTTGCTGTCACATGGGCCATAGGCGTACTCGTCTCGATGTTTAGCGCCATCGTAGTGACCAAGCGCCTCCTGCGCGCCATCTACACATAAATTTATGTTTGTAATTAAACACAAAGCTATCTTCTTCACCATCACGGCGGGACTTATGCTTGCCTCACTTATATTTGCCTTCGTGTGGACACCGGGTCTCTCGATTGAGTTCACGGGCGGTTCGGTAGTGGAGGGTCACTACGCAAGTACCACTCCTGCCATCGAGACATTGAATACGCGCGTTAGTGAGATATTGCCAGGCTCTAGAGTTACCCCAGTGGGGGAGACGGGCTTGGTGGTGCGAACCAAGGATCTCTCGCCGGATGAGCACAATAAGTTAATTGTCGCTCTCTCCCCAGAGGCCTCGCAACAATTCGTTGAGACGGACCTCTCGACTGTGGGTCCATCTATCGGCAATGAACTTCGAAGCAAGGCCCTGCTGTCAGTTATACTAGTGCTCGCTCTTATTATTTTGTTTGTGGCCTTCTCCTTCCGCAGCGCTTCGCGCGTGGTGAGCTCGTGGAAGTTTGGTCTCTCCGTCATCATTTGTTTGGTGCACGACATATTTGTACCGGTTGGCATCTTCTCGGTCATTGCTCACTTCCTCCCTGGTTACGAAATTGACACTTTGTTTGTAACAGCAATTCTCGCCATCTTGGGTTACTCGGTGGCCGACACCATAGTTGTGTTCGACAGAATTCGCGAGAACTTGCGTCACGCTTCGGGCA
Organism: Minisyncoccota bacterium; assembly: GCA_036517855.1. GTDB lineage: Bacteria > Patescibacteriota > Minisyncoccia > Phycocordibacterales > DATDSR01 > DATDSR01. The sequence continues at coordinate 3,019 of DATDSR010000039.1, forward strand.
AAGAGCCTTTCGAAGAAGTGGTGGGTCGCTCACTCAAAGAGACCTACGTTCGTTCTATCAACACATCCCTTACCACCGTGCTTGCTGCCCTGGCCATCCTCTTTTTCGGTGGAGAGGCCACCCACCACTTTGCCCTAATGCTTGCCATCGGTATAACCGTCGGCACATATTCATCTATCCTCCTAGCCTCCCCGCTATTGGTCTACATCTCCGGCAAATCTGGCTCTAAATAAG
>DATDSR010000040.1:0-4198 GCA_036517855.1 Minisyncoccota bacterium
TGTGCAAAGTGGAGAGTACTAGGTGCCCGGTAAGAGCGGCGTTAATGGCAAGTTGCACGGTCTCCTTATCTCGAATCTCACCAACCATTAAGATATCAGGGTCTTGACGTAACAATGAACGTAGGCCGGAGCCGAAAGTAAGGCCGATTTCGGGTTTCACCTGAGTTTGGTTTATGCGAGCCACTTGGTACTCAATAGGATCTTCGACGGTTGAAATATTTACATTGGGAGTGTTGAGAATGTCGAGTACGGTGTAAAGAGTGGTCGTCTTGCCCGAACCAGTCGGACCGGTTACAAGTATCATACCTGTAGTCTTTCTAATCGCTTTGTGGAACTGCTCCAAACCTTCGCCGAAAAAACCAAGGGCCTCGAGAGTGAAGCCGCGGGCAGTCTCGGGCAAAAGACGCATAACCGTCTTCTCGCCAAAGTAGGTAGGTAAAGTGGACACACGGAAGGAGACCTTCTGCCCCGCCTGATCAATCTTAAAACGACCGTCCTGGGGTAAACGCTTCTCGTCCAAGCGCAAGTTGGAGAGCACTTTAATACGGGCCACAATGCCCGGGGCGGCATTCTTGGGCAAGACCATAGCATCATGCAAAATGCCGTCTATGCGATAACGGATTAGGAGTTCGTTCTCAAGTGGCTCTATGTGGATATCGGACGCTTGTTGCAAGATAGCGTGGTTAAGCAGAGTATCGACAATGCGCACCACGGGGAGGTCGCTGGCGAGCTTCTCGAGATCTTCAGGTGCCTCGTCACCACCCAACTTATCTTGGATGGCCTTAAGTGGAGCCATCTCTCCCGCGATGATATCTCCGAACTCGGCCTTGAGACTCTTCTGATATTGAAGGAGCACCTGCTTGATGCTCTCGCGGTCGGTCAGACGAGGCAAGATTCTCAAACTGACCTTCTTCTTTATAAAATCTATGGCCTCCAAATCGTTAGGGTTGGCCATAGCCACCTCGAGTTCTTTGTCTGTCTTTTTAAAGGCGACTATGTTGTGAGTGCGAGCAATAGGTTCAGGGATGAGGGAAAGAACGGCGAAATCTATCTTCTCCTTCTTAAGGTCTACGAACGGCACACCCAAGACGTAAGCCTGGAGACGAATAAGCTCATCCTCAGGGATTTTGCCAGCCGAGACAATAGCGTCTACCAGCGAACTTTTGTTCTTTGTCGCAATTTCTACAAGTTCGCCAATCTCTGACGTAGTAGCAAGGCCCGAGTCAATGATTAGCTCTTTAAGTTTGTCTTCGTCTAGTCGCATGCTACTTAAATTATAGCACGCCCAAGCATGTCTAGCGCTTGATTTTGGATTTTGCTACTGGCAAAGGTCTGGAACCTTGGCGCAAAGATTTGCCGCAGTGAAGCAGTTCGCACCGGTTGAATCACAATATTTAGTCGCTCCGACTCCAGAGCCTACATTAAGCTTCAAACCGGCCGGAGCTTCGGTGGTACCAACAAGGAGATTGCCAAAGCGCACGAGTAAACCATTCTCATATTTGTTGCTATTGTTCACCACCAAGTTGCCACCCTTAGTCTGGCCTGTGTCACTGACATTAATAGGAGGCTCTGGGTTGCCACCAGTCGGATTCTGACTAGGTTCGTTCCAAGCGGCCAAAGCTGTAACTCCCGCCACAAGTATCACTCCCAAAATTATGCCTTTAGCAATCCCGCCCCATTCGTTATTTTTCATATTATTTTGATTTAAAAATTTTTAAATTGTTTTCAAATTGCAAACCTGCCTGCCGGCAGGCAGGTTGCACATTCTATCATTGCGCCTTGGGTGCGGGCGCGCTACGTGCCGCCTCAAATGCTGCACGGTCCTCATCACTCACCCCGGTCAAACCCGGATTCTCGGCCGGCGCATTGGCCGCCTTTGTGTATGCCGACTCGGGAGTCTTGGCTCCACTCCAAAAGAGAGCAACCAAGAGCACGATAGCAATCAGTACAATGATGATAGCCCACCGTGGCTTGTGTGCCTCTGACCGCCCCTCCATTTGAATGTCCCCATCGCTCATATATATATTGTATAGCCTTTGGCCACCCAAGCAACCTCCCCCGTGTGGAGAACCCCACGCCGCTTGACTTTTATAACTTTATATGATATCCTACCTGTTGGAAATAGCGCACCCAAAAATAACGCGCTGGAGGAACTGAAAATGAAACCCGCCATCCTCGCCGTCCTGGCCGTGCTCTTCGTGTTCGCCGCTTTCACCCCGGCCGCCAAGGCCGAGTGGTCCCTGGGGGTCGACCTTTCCGTCATCGACGAGGTTATGAAAAGGGAGGCAGGATGTCCAACAAACACAACCCTCATCACCGCCCAGCTCAAACAGGCCGACCTCGAACCTGGGGAAAAGATTGCCTGGGGACACTTCTTCGTGTGTACCGGCAAAGAGAAAGAAGGTGAGTACGAACACATGCACACAGCCACCACCTGGGTGGCTTACAAGGACTCCCTCGACGCAAAAGGGGACACGCTCAAAATAGAGTTTGAGCCCAAGGGGTTCGTGATGAGGTCGTACGGAGAGCGGATTAAGGTCGGTCTGTTTGAGGCCAGCGACCTTGAGCACTACATGCCAGGTACAACATTCAGTCCCAGCGAGATCTCCATGAAGTGCGACGACACCATCGAGGCCTGTCTCAAGGAGTTCGAGCAAATGCTCAATGCCACCCTGGAACAAATGACCGGGGGAGGACTGAGAATGCAGTCGTGCGGGGGTTTCACCAAACCTCTCCAGAAAAGCAGGCGGCTGTCCGATCTCAAGCCGTCAACTCAGATGCCCTAACCTGCGTGGGACGGATTCCCGCTTTGCCCTCGCTCCGACTTCGTCCGGGGCGGGGGCTTAACAATTTACCCCATTGACTTTTATCTTGCTAAGAAATCAAGGACGTAGTCTATGTACTTTTTGTAGTCACGCAGACAATCATCCACCGAATTGTATATGAGCTCATTGTTTACGTTGTCGTACTCGTGCGTAAGTGCGTTACGGGTGCCGATACTCTTGCAAATCTCCTCGGCAAAATCTTTGGGATATAGTCCGAGCTCGGACAGTCGCATAAACGTCTCACGATAATCTTTGGGCGGAGAAGTGTGACTCGTAGCAAGCTCTTTGATGAGATGCTGATTCACGTCAACCGCACGATTAATAACACGCTCAAGGAAACGCTCCAGGGCCGCCTGCTTAACTGGGTCACTGGCAACTTCGCTTATTGTATGTTCACCAAGTGCTCCAAGATTTACCAAATCGTCTTGGATAAGCGAGAGCTTGCGTTTAACAATATCGGGGCTAAGCATAAAGTTAGGCTATCAAAGTCTGGCGCTTATGGATAAGCTCGCCCTCAAGATCAAAGAGGGGTTTTGCATCGATATAATCTCGAAAGGCGAAAGCTTGATATTGAGCGAACTGATCTAGGTCGCCAAACAAAAGTTGGCCTTTGGAGGTAATCTCGTAGCGCAAAAGAATGTTAACAGAGTTGAGCAAAACTAGGTCAACCTTTTCCCCCTTAACTCCTAAGGCTTCCGCAAGATCTGGAAGCAAGTCTAAGTAGCCATCGAAATAAAACTTATTTACCTTGGCCGATTCTAAATATACAGCAACGTCAAAATCGCTTTCAGCAGTTGCCCCGCCAATCGCCTGCGAACCATAAAGCACAATAAGGCGAATGCCATGCTGTTTGGCTAGTTCATTAAGTTTGCACTCATCCATATCCATATAAAAATCATACCACCACTTGACATCAAAAACAAAGGGTGTATACTGCCTGTGTCTGTGAGTTTAGCGCGCCGAGCGGCGGGCTATTTTTTTACCAAGTTTTTACTAATACCTATTATCTAACAACTAACATCTAATAATATGATTGATCTAAAAGTAATGAAGTCGGCTCTTGAGCAACTTGAGCAAGAGCGAGGCATACCCAAAGAGAAGGTGATTGAAGCCATTGAGATGGCCCTGGCCGCCGCATACCGCAAGGATTATGGTAAGAAGAATCAGATTATCCGCGCCACATTCGACCAAGATTCTGGCAAGGCTGAATTCTCGCAAGTTAAGATTGTGGTCGATAAAAGCATGTTGCGCGAGGATGACCCCACTTCGCTCGACGAGGAAGTCGAGCTTCGCGTGGCAAGCGATTACGAGTACAAAGCTGGTGATCTCGACGAAAACGGCCAACCTAAAAAAGAAAAGTGGAACGAAGAGCG
>DATDSR010000041.1:0-11306 GCA_036517855.1 Minisyncoccota bacterium
AGTACGGATCCGCTACGGGGCCATACTGAATCTTCCTATATTGCATACCGCTCATGCTCTTCAAATGATAGTAAAACCAGCCCGCGTCTGCCAGGTAAACGAGTTTTGCCAGTTTGGTCTTAGGAATTTTGTTATCTAGCCTCAAGAAAGATAGAATCATCTGTTTATACTTCTCGTAGTTTTGAGTTTCGCCACTCTCGAGAACTTCAATAGATATGCCGAAGATGCCACAGATCTTCTCTGCCTCCCCAAGCGACAGCTCACGCGTCCCTCGCTCCACAGCCATATAAGACTGGCGCGAAATACCCATCTTTTGAGCCACAGAAAGCTGCGAAAGCCCAACTTTCGTGCGAAGGTCCTTAATAATAGAAGCATATTTTGTACTCATAATAATATTCTAGCAGAGAGTGTCCAGAATGTATACACCGAGTGTGGATAAATTTGACATGGCAGCCAAAAGGAGTAAAATGGCTCTTGTCGGCCTAGTCGAACCGATTGAATTACTCCAAAAATTAGAAGTGTATGGCCCACATAAAAGGCAACAACGATGGCCCCAATGGCAGGAATGAGAGCTACAGAATCGGAAATCGCGCGCACGTGACTAGAATAACTGCTGTGCAAGAGGTAAAGTCCGGGAAACACCCTGATGTGCATGTTATTAAGGTAAGTGGTCGAGAGTATGTTCGTGATAATCCTGATTCGTCCAAGCGTGATAATGTAAACGGTAATAAATAAATATCTGTGGTCACACACCAAAAAAGAACCGCCCGCCCGGTTCTTTTTTATTTAACTACAATACCAACCACCACAACCATGGCTATCTCCTCACAGGCGACAATCATTCTTTTATATTGCTCGATGTAGCCCCTCGACTATCTTTATCTCTTCGGGGGTGAGTCCATATAATTTGTAAACCTCCGCATTAATTTTTCTATCTATCTTTTCAATCTCCGTCTTTATCTGTCCCCATTTGTCTGAATGTTCCGCCACCTCACGCAATTCTTTATTCAGCGTCAGCATTGTATCAACCAAGGCAATAACTCGTTTCTGCTCCTCCTTACTCCCTACACAAATCGGAATATCCATAAGTGGCCCCTTATCTATTTGCAGAAGGTCACCTAATTGTTTGCCTCTGTGTCTTAACCAAAACAGCGAAAGCCTCGAGTTTAATATACCTGTCAAATATTTTAGATTTATTCTGTCAGTTTTTATGAAGTTTAAAGCTCGAGAACCATAATAGGCTTCTTCTGTGCAGTAGAAACTGGGGGCTTTTACTCTAATCCCACCTATTATTTTGGGGCCGTGAATAAAGAATCTCTCGTCTCTGGGCCAGTGAAGATTAAACCATTCCAACCTGCCATTTTTAACCTCACGCCGATTGTCTAATTCTTTCCTGTATTCTAGCAACTGTTTCTTTATTTCTGGTAATTTTTCTATGTTATAACTATCGCTTTTATCCAAATATGCGATCAGCCCTCTTTGTTCGCCAGTAGAATATTTAGCAACTGAAGTGAAGTATTTTTTGAGATACTTCTGCTCAGTGCTGGAGAAACTTTGCGTTTCTGAGAACATAAAGGCCTTATCTGGGTCGGCGACGATACCTTGCGCCACTTCTTTGTCTTCTAGCTCGAAATTTCTTTTGCTTTCTAACTTGTCGAAAATGGAGCCAGACTCGGTGGACGAGAAGGTGAGGTTTTTGCCTATAAGCTTGGCGGGTTCGATTTCAATACTTTGCTTGTCGCCAAAGATGTCGGCTATTAGTTTCTCGAGTGGGATGTTTTTATCTCCTACGCGCAGATATTCTACTTTATATTTAGTATGCGGCTCTTGCTTCTCAAAGATGTAAATCATTGTTTGGATGCCGGCTTGCTCAAAGACTTTGTAATCGCCGAAGTCGATGAAGGTTTTTAGTTCACCCTCTTTAAGTATTTTGTCTCTAAAGATGCTTGCCCCAGCGTTACTGACCCAGTTATTAGGCGCAATGAAGCTCATTGTCCCGCCCTCTTTCAAAAGGTCAATCGAGATACAGGCAAACAAGGTCCAAAGGTCCATCTTGCCTTGGTAATATCGGCTCTCGTGTAAACCGTTAAAGGCATCTTTATTAACAAATTCTTTAATATACGGCGGGTTGCCAATTATTACGTCAAAACCGCCTTGATTAAACACATCTGGGAACTCCTCACGCCAATTTACCGCCAACGAATTACCGTTCTTAATATTTTTCTCTAGCAGGGGCAATTCTTCCTTCCTATCCAAAGAGTTTATTGAAAGGTTTAACCTCGCAATTTCAACTGCTTGGTTATCGAGGTCCATACCGTATAAATTCTCAAGGATTATCATTCTCTTCGCATCGTTGGTGCCAAATTCTCTGTACTTTTCGGCAATAGCCTCGAGGGCCTTTATGAGAAACGAGCCGGAGCCACAGGCCGGGTCCACCACCTTTATCTTTTTCAAATCACTAATGCTCTGGCATCTATCTAGTACCGGTTTGAGGGCATTCCTAACTATATAATCAACGACGAATGGCGGGGTGTAGTAGATACCTTGCTCCTTACGTTTCTTATGATCCTTGCCAATCGAAACTACAGTGTTTTTGTCGCCAAAGAGGTTTTTGCTTTTGCTTTGTGCAAGGGATAGTTTATAACCCAAGTAACTCTCGTAAACACTCCCGAGCACATCGGAGGGCATATATTTAAAGTTGTACTCATAGTAGCCAGTTCTGCCATAGAGCTTCTGTATCACCTCTTTCAGCGCGCCGTCGTACTCCTCCCAGTCCTCGAACGGGTGGTAAGTGAAAAGGTTCGAGTCGTATACCTTATCAAGTTCACGAAAGATGTGGGTCATGGCTTGGAAAGGCGTCTGTTCATTTGAACTATTTTCGGCCTCACGTAGGAGATTTTTCAATATATTTGGCTCAACGCCTCTATCTTCGGCAACTCTAAGGAAGATGAGGCGGTCCAAAAGCTTTTGCACTCCTTCATCTAGCAAATCCCTTGGGATTTTCTTGCTCACATTGCAGGCAGAGAAAGCGGCGGTCAAACGTTCGCGACACCATTGGATATCCTCGTTAAGCTTCTTGATTAGTGAGCTTACGGAAAGGGACTTTTCTTTACGCCCGTGTTTCTCGGCGTAGGTATCGAGAGATTTGTCCACGAAAGATTCTCGGGATAGAAGCCACAGTGTCTCAAAGTCGGAAATATAATCAGAGTAATTAATCTCAAATACGAGCTTGTCCATTATGTTGCTTGTATCGATTCTTTGTGCATTAAAAACTTTTATACCCTCAAAATCTGTGAGGATTGCGTAGGTAACAGACTTGTTCCACGAGTAGTTTATGACCTGTGCGGCGTATTCGTGACTTTCCAAATCGGCGCTTAACTTTTTAGCTTCAAGATAAAACTGGGTGATGCCGTTTATGCGAAAATTGTAGTCGGGGCGACCCGAACCTTTGATATTATCTTGTCCTGATACCTCGTCTTTGCTAGCCGTGTTCCATCCAAGTGCTTCAAACAACGGAAGTATAAACTCCCTAATAGTGTCGTCCTCGCTGTATGCCCTGTCCTTTTTAAGTTTTGCGACCTCTTCGTATCTGACAACAAGTTGAGTGACCTTGTTTTTGGCTTCCTCTTTGGTCATATTGCTCTAAACATTAGCATTTGATTGACACATTTTCCAGTGATACGTCCGAGGAGAGACCGCCCACGGCGGACTCACCTCCGACTCAATGTGTTAAACTGCTTCATCGTGAGTCCCGTTAGAAGTTACTTCGTCCAAGTTCCAAAACTGCTATTATCAGTGGTGGTTATTAAGCTAGACTTCTAACGGGATGAGTGAAAATAATCTTTTGGATAATTTGAATTCTGCGCAACGCTCGGCTGTTACACACAAGGATGGGCCTTTGCTTGTGGTAGCTGGCGCCGGAGCGGGTAAGACACGCGTGATAACCCAACGCATTGCGCATTTGATTGGGCAGGGGGTTGCTCCTGCGCGGATACTGGCGGTTACTTTCACCAACAAAGCGGCGAGCGAAATGCGGGAACGCATTGCGCAGTTGTTAAAACCTGATACCTATGACCTGCCAACTAGTACCTCCATGCCATTCGTGGGTACCTTCCACTCCCTGGGCGTACATATACTACGCGAGAGTGGGCGAGCCATTGGGGTGGACAGGTGGTTTACTATTTATGACAGAGATGATTGCTTGGCTTTGATACGAAAGTGTGAGAAAGGTTTGGGCATTGACCCAAAGCACTTTGCCCCAAACGCGATCCTCTCGCACATTTCAAAGGCTAAAGGGAATCTTGTTTCGCGGGCAGATTACGAAGAGGCCGAGGGCGCCACTTACTTCGGCGAAACAGTCTCAAAGGTGTGGCGCGAATACGAAAAAGAATTGAGTAATGTTAAGTCGCTAGATTTTGATGACTTGTTGGTTGAAACTGTGCGGCTACTCACAGAGCACGAGCCGGTGCGCAAACATTACCAAACTAAGTGGCAGTACCTACATATAGATGAATACCAAGACACCAACAAAGTGCAGTATGAGATGATTCGCCTGCTTAGCGCCGCGCACCAAAATGTGTGCGTGGTAGGCGACGCTGACCAAACTATTTATACATGGCGAGGAGCGAGCATAGAAAACATAATGGGCTTTGAGCGCGACTTCCCGGGTGCCACCGTGGTGGTGCTTGAGGAGAACTACCGCTCAACCTCTAATATCTTAAACGCAGCCAACGAAGTCATCCGCAAGAATAAGAATCGCAAAGAGAAGACGCTCTTCACCCAAGCCGGCGAAGGCGAAAAGATAGTGCTTTTCGAAGCATTCGATGCCGCCGATGAAGCCGACTTTGTGGTGCGTACGGTAAGTGAAAATTGTAAATTGAAAAGTGAAAATTACAAACTCGAAGAGTTTGCTGTGCTCTACAGGGCCAACTTTCAATCGCGAGTGCTTGAAGAAGCTTTTCTACGCGCCGGTTTGCCATACACAGTACTGGGCACACGCTTCTTCGAACGAGCAGAGGTCAAAGACGTACTCGCCTACGTGCGCGCGGCCATGAACCCGGCCGATCGCACAAGTTTTGAACGCGCAGTGAGTTCACCAAGGCGAGGGATAGGCGACAAGACATTGAATGATCATTTTAGTGGTGCTGAAACGCAGGAGAAACTAAGAAACTTTTTGAAATTACTGGCAGATTTTAGAGAGCGACTTTTAAACACACCTCTGCCAGAAAGCTTACGATATATCGTAAGGAATTCTGGGTTAGAAGCAGATTTGAAAAAGAAAGGGGATGAGGGCACCGAGAGGCTTGAGAACATTCAAGAACTCGTAAACCTCTCTTTGAAATATAAGGATTTAAATAACGAGGAGGCGGTAGGCAAATTAATTGAAGAGGCCAGTCTTGCATCAGATCAAGATTCGCTCATGCACAAGAGCAGTAAAACCGGAGTCAAACTTATGACCGTGCACGCGGCCAAGGGCTTGGAGTTTCGCATAGTGTTTATCGTCGGCCTTGAGCAAGGCCTCTTCCCCCACGAGCCTAACGACCCAAGCGACGGAACCATCGAACACGCCGAGGAGGAACGTCGCTTGTTTTACGTGGCCCTTACAAGAGCGCGTGAACGTGTGTATCTCTCCCATTCAACTGTGCGAAATATTTATGGCGAGCAGAGAGTGAACCTCCCGAGCGAATTTATCTCCGACATCCCAAGTGAACTCTTTGAACCCAACTCGAGGTCGGACCTTAAGACCCCAAAAGGTCCGACCTCTGAATCCGGAAGAAACTATCTGCCAGATATCACAGACAAATACGACGCTCCAGATTGGCTTTAGTATGCTAGGATATCGGCATGGAAACAGAAGGCGAGCACAATCAACAGGCTGGCGAAGGGGCTCACTACGAGCAGACTGACGACAGAATAACCGAGGCACTACGCGTGTTCTACGGGCAGACAAAAAACGAGTGGGAGTATGGTGATCTAGTAAATCACTACGAGAACAATACCCCAGAATTTTTGGTTATCGCCGAGGAGGCCACGCAAAGAATCAAACCCCAGGAACGGGCGCTATACACAGAAAATATTCGCATCTTAGAGTTACTGGCAAAGCTCTACGCAAATGCTGTGGAAGAACATGTGATGGAACTAATTTCCGAAGAACCATATTCCAATATTCCATACAAAGGTCCAGAAGTGTTCGCAGAATTTAGAAAACTGAAGGAAATACTAATGTCAGTCATTGAAAATCCGGACAGTGTTTACTTTCTCTCCATGAGAGCTCGAAGTATTTTGAAAAGTATGGAGGACGAAAGTATCTACGGGGAAAAAATCCACTATTATGGGCAACCCCTGCCATCGGACTTTTTCAGAATGATTGCTCCCGACAAGGTGGGTTTCTTCACTAACAATAAGCTTTACATTGCCTCAGCGACAGAGGAGATTAGTGAGGCTGTCATTAAATCCCGAACACTAACATTGAAAACACAATTGGAGCGAGATGCGGCCCTCGACAAAGGAGAAGGATATGCATGGACAAAAGACACTACCGAACCACTGGCAATTTACTCAGAAATAATTGTCAACGCAAGCAAGACCCCGACCTCCGAAGACTTTGGTGTAGCGAGGGTGGAAGGACAAGATATAGAAGACTTCGGGCATCTGAAGGGCGAGATGGAAGAAGATATTAACGAAGAATTTTCCTGCAACTTAAGCGATCTGTCTCTTCGAGAACAATTTTGGTTCCTGCAATTTACTAAACAAAAGGAATCTCGCGAAGCCGACCTCATCAGGAAATTTACAAGGCGGTACAGCATCAATGGCCTCCGCACCTTCTTGGCGCTCGACCAGAAGCCAGGGTTGGGGGATAAGATTGTGGAGTTTGGCAATAGGCACAACAACGTAGCGGGAGAAGTGTTTGCTAAGTTCTCTGAAATTGTTGGGGCCGCTGAAGATGCGGGGCCAGAAGTTGCTTCTAACTTGCTTACTCGGGCGAGCAATTTGCTAGAGCGGTTCGTGAAGCAAGAAGAGCTTGATGAGAAAGAGCTGTTGGATGAATTGAGTAAGGTAGAAGTGAGCAACGAAATCTTCCTTGCCACATACAAAGCTCTGCCAGATAGCGAAAAGGTTAGCGCTCTCGAGAGCATGAAGGATGCTACATTCGAGATAAGGACGGCAGACAGGCTAAGTGCAGACGAGATTGAGGCAATGCGGGAAATGTACAGACGCAACTATAAAGACCCCAAGTATGCTAAGTTGCTGCCAAAACTGCTCGAGAAGTTTGACGAAACGTTGAAAGACAAAAAGGCTCGAGCCCGCTTTTACATCTTTCGCCACAAGGGAGTTATTCGGGCTTTCAACAGATTTACAGATGTGGTCACAAGCGAGTTCCCTTATGAAATGCACAAATACTTTGGGGCCTTCAACGTTGATAAAAACTTCGCCGGAGCCTCCATTGGCGAAACGATGATGCTTGCATCGCTTGATGAGGAAGCCGAGACGGATAAAATCGAGGCAGATACGGAGGCTACAAGCGCCATTGCTATGAACTACATAGAGCGCGGCTTTATCGCAGACAGATTTTATAATTTTGAAGGTGTCGAGTCATTGCACATCTGGCGAAATGACAATGATTATATAAAGGGCAAGAGCGCCTACAGCTACCCCTCGAAGAAACTCTCGCGCGACGAAATCATCCAAGCAAGCAACATCGGCTCGCGTAAAGGCGCAACAATCGTCTCCGGTAGCAAACCCGAAACGCTGGAGCTAAACAAAAATTTGCGCGACGGACAAGTACTTACTCGCTACTTCTTCGATAAAGATACAAATAAGTACTACGCCGTTTTCGAAGCACTCAGGGAGGAGGCGCCGCCTGAAGCTTACATCTTCTAATTCAACAACTCCTTCTTCTCTGCCACAAACTCGGGCGTAATTTCCCACAAGTATTCAAACATTGAACGATGCATGGCAGCAATCTTCGCGTCTTCAATAATCACGCCCATCATTTGACCTTCATTAAGTGTGATGTACGAAACTTTATCATTGTAGATCTGCATCACGGACGAGAAGGGGATTGGTGTTGTTTTAATAAGTTTAGTTTCGGTAATGCCCGGGTGATAATCTTTGAGAAACTCGCGGGCAAAGGACGTATCTATTACGATGCCACGTTTTTTAAGTTGCTTTTCCTCGCGTTTGGTCACGTAACGCTTGTTAACATCAGGTATGTATCTAGCAATGGCCTCAAGATCGGCATACGAATAGATAGTGTCGGTGGCATTAAGCGAGTCCTCGAGTACGCGTTTGACACCTTCAAGCCCCTCGTAATATGTCACAGCCGGACGATGATAAACCAAATTCCACCTGCTGGTGAGAGAGGGCAGGGCTGTCTCGAAAGAGCGGGCCGCTTCGTCTTGCTTAACCTTCTGACCCTCGAGAATCTCTTTAATCTTGGAGGGATGCTCGAGGGCAAACCTCATTACCTTATTCTCACCCTCCACCTGCCGAGCAAAACCGCGAGCCACAAGGTCACTAAGCACGTTGTATGCCGTGCCCCGTTTAATACTCGTTTGCCTAGACACATCGCCTGCCGGCCGCGCCCCATTGGTGAGCAAATACTCATACACCGTTATCTCGTCAGGGGAAAGGCCGATTGATTGCAATATTTCATCCATGTGTTTTTGAGGTCAGTCCTCTTCGTGAGAGGTCTGACCTCTGGCTCCAGAGTACCAAGTTCCATATCCAGTGTCAAGCAATTTTGACATAATCTTGTGTATAAGTAAATCTTATTTTGTCCTTATTTATAGCTCTACTTTTGCACTTTGCGTTTTGAGCTTTGCATTGATTCTTGACAACTTGGCAAGAATGCGCTATACTACTGCCAGAGAGTTAAGTTAGTTCAATCGAGATCTTTGAAGGGTTCGGACATTCGCCCGTGTGAAGAGGGAATCTTGAGAGAGATTCTCACAGGCTAATATCTAAACCTCTGGTAAACCGGCAAATCCCAAACTGCATCCGACCACTAAGGATGCCCGAGTAGGAGGAGCCCTCAATTAGTACGGGCGTGGCCTACCAGGGTCTTGCCGCAGTCAGTTGAGTACAAGTGCAACTCTCCGTCACTATCGAAAGGTGGTGGGGAGAGCACTCGACATTAAAGAGAGATTAGTGTCGAAGGTAAAGATTTTTGACAAATAGGGAGAGTAGAAAGTGTGTGACCTTGGTTTCTGTACCAAGCCTTCGCATACATATAATACAACCCCTCATATCGCACGAGGATAAGAGATTACGCATTACCTATTACGTATTACGCGTCAAATTTCGTATCCTCATGCGAGCCCAGGTCCAACCACCATCCGGGTGGTTTAGGACGCGGGTTCGAAATTTCCCCGCCGGAGGGTAATCCGGCACAGGAGGCTCACAATGAACAGCAACCTCAACAACACCGCCAACGTCCACCCCGCCGTGCTCGCCTTCCGCGCCGCCCGGCGCGAGGGCGATGCCTTCATCGCCACCGCCAAGGCGGCGATCGAGGAGGAGCGCTTCGTGGCGCTCCTGGCCGCGGCCACCAAGGTGGCCACGACGGGAAGGGGCGCAACTCGGTCTGGATTATTAGTTTATTTTTTCTTTTTTGGTTTGCTGGGAAATTCAAGCAGATCAATGTACCAGTTCAGATAACCGAGAAGGATATGGCCTTGGCAACTAGCGCAACCTACCATCATTTCCCTGCATCTGGTTTTGCCGAAGTCTCTAAGCAGTTGCTTCCTTAGTTTTTCCGCCAACACCAAAGTTTGTTTTTCTGTCATAAAAAGAACTTCAAGCCCCTACCCAATTGCTGAAAACAGGGAGGGCTATCGGAGAGAGGGTTTTGCTTTGGCGTTTGCTGAAGTTGAGAATGGTGAAGCCACGGACACGACCTGTTTTTTTGTCAGAACGCAAGAGAACATTGTCGGGTGCTTCGGTAACGAGATCGCGAGAAGAGGGTTTGCCTTGTGACAGATACAGAACATCGGCCTCCTTGTCGAATAGGTAGAAGAGTTTAGTTTTGTTTTTTTGTTTAACCATGTTTATTAGTTTTAGTTCTTAAATACGCCGTGAGAATAAAATTTGGTTTGGCAATCTTGGCCACCACTGCGAGATCAAGAAAGCGACTGACTGACTTGTAGAAGATGAACACGTCCGAATCACTCTTGGACACCGCAATGAGCTCCGGCTCCCCAAGTACCGAGGCAAGTCGGCCAGAGTATCTGGCGACCTCGGGATGGAATTGCGTAATGTGCCGCCATCGTTCATCAGTGAGTTCTACTGTCCCAAATTTTGAAGTGAACCGCTTCATTACTCTCTCAAGCATAGCAAAAAAGTTTTGCCTCGTCCATTTGAGCATTTCATCGCTTGCCATGAGCGCAAGTCGAATGGAGTTTTCAAATGGGTGTAACTCACCCTGAAGGTGTCTCCTAACACCTTGAAAGGCCCGACCGTAAGCGTTCAAAGAAGCGCACGGTCACGGGGATTACCGGCTAGCATCACGGGCAATCAAGCCCGGATGCGACAAGGTCTGTAGTCGACCTGCCGGATAGGAGGGTGCCATGAGCATCCTGAACAAAGACAGTACTCTGGGACAGGCCGAGGCAATCCGCGAAATCGCGGAACGCCTCGAGAAGGCTGCGGCCGGGGGAGTAACCCGGCTCGAGTCCCAAGGGATAAGGGTCTCCGCAAAGGCGGAGCCCTTCATCATCGGCCGAGGGACGCCACCCCATCAGACGGGTCCGTCCGAGGGATGGCGCCACTGGGTGGAAGTGCCAGGCCAGCCCTTCGCCGAGTTCCGAGACAAGAGCGGCTGGCAAAGGCTGGTCCGGGTCGAGGGGGGAGCCGTGATGGTCTATTTCTTCTACGGCGATCCCTCGAACCGCAACTCGGGCGGGATCAAATTCCTGTCCGAGGAAAAAATCAGCGGCCACATCCAGTGGCTGCTCGACCAAGGCTACGAACCGCGGACGTAGCGAGTGGGGTTGGTCTCTACCTGCACAATTGAGACTTGCACACAGTTGGCCGAAGCGAACATGCACACGTTCGCTTCGGCCTCCCATTCGAGGACGCGAGAGCAACAAACAAAATCGGCTCACTCGTGTCTTCAAATGGGCGCAAGAAAATTTCTTTCGTGCGACCTAAAACAAAACGCGCTCGGCGTGATCCGAGTACTGGAGGTCCTCATGAACGCCATCGTCATCGACGCACAGACCCGGGAGCTCAAGGTTTTCGCCGCCAGCGTGACGCTGGCGGGTGGCGGTCTGGTTCTTCGGAAGGCGGTGGAGGTCGGCCAGTTG
>DATDSR010000042.1:0-5563 GCA_036517855.1 Minisyncoccota bacterium
CAGAAGTGCTCCTCCCGGCCGTGACGATCACCGCTTAGGCAATGGCCCCGTAGAATACCACCTCGCATTGGTAGCCCAGCTTGGCGAAAGCTTGCGGCCAGAACTCCTGCCAAAAATCCATAACCTTCTGGTAGGTGCTGAGGAACAGAGCCTTCTCTCCCTCTTCGAGATACCGCAGGGCATTGCCATGAGACCAAATGATGTGATCGGGCTCGACCGCGACGTGAATGGTGAGGTAGGGATCCGTCCGTAGCAATTCGGGGAAACCGCAGAGCGTCACCGTCCGCCTGAAATACAAGCTGATATCGAGTGCGGGGTGCTCGAGCCCAGCCAGAACGCCACTTGCTTGTGCTGGCGAGCTGACCGTCTTGGTGATCCAGGTAAATAGCTCGTTCATCAACGCTTGACCCTTCTCGTCGGGGTGGAGGTCGCCACCGAGCTTGAGGATCAGATTCTCAAGGAGCGAGTAGTGGGGCTGATCTCCCAATTTCATCAGACCGTCCTCCTCCCGGTAGTTGAGCATGATCAGCTGCCGGTCGGCCTGTTCGGCATATTCAGAGGCACACCGGAGCAGGATTTGCGGCTGACGGCGAGAGAGAGGATACCAGAAATTGAAGAAATCGATGACTGCCCGTACTGACAGAGGCGGGTTATGGGCCAGCCACTTCAGGTACGGATTGTCCTTGCCATGCCTGTAGTCGGTGAAGACGGAGAAGTGGTCAAGCAAGGCGATTGCTCTTGCGCGCTTTCCGGCCAGAATTGGGTTTTCTGTGGTATCCATCGGTAACTCCTTTCAACGTCCTGTGTCAGGCGGGATGCCCGACCTCCGAAAGTAGACTACTATAATGTATCACCTTGCGCAAGATGTAACTTATCAAGACCTGTGGATAACTTTCATCAAATGAAATATGGGTGTATAATTAGCCAATGCCAAGACGAAGAAACCAGCCAAAACTCCACGAATTAGGGCCTATACCCAGGTTTATTAACACTATCTTAGAGGAGAAGGGGGTCACCCAGGCAGAGCTGGCAAATCGGCTTGGCGACACTTCGACTGCCACGCTCTCCCGGTGGTGCAGAGGGGATTTAGTCCCAAACGAGGCTGATCTTGACGCAATATCAAATGCTCTCAAGCTGCCACCTTCGAATTTCAAGGCCTTAAGACTAATAGAGAACACTGGCGTGGGTCGACCCATGCTTGCCACAGCTGGGGCAGCTGGATACTTAGCTGAAGGAGCAGAGAGCTACTTTGTGCTTGCTGGGCTTAGTATGATTGCCGGCGCAGTGCATCTTCGTGAGGTAAATTTAAGTGGCAAAACTTTACTTGTCCAACTCATTAACCCGCTTTGCAAAGAAGCCGAGCCTCTCGACATTATTTATTCTTGGCTCGATACTTTTTCAATAATTAAAAAGGGTGTATTGAGCGGGAAAATTGGCAGAGTGCGCTTGTGGACACGAGACACCGCTCTTGTTGACAGGGCGCGCGAGATTGGCCAAATTGCGGGCAACGACTGGTTAATGCTCGAGTCAGGCCTGCCCGGCAGTAAAGTACCTTTCAACATTCGAATGAGAGGAGACAATGAGTGGCAATCGGTCATCGAACCATTCGTAAGACATCTTAGCGAAGATTCGGAAAGTCCAAATGAAAAACTTTTGTGGGATAGCACTTGGCAGGATGATGCGAAAATAAATTACCTTGAAAGTGAGCTCTTGTCCAAATTACGTGACATAGCTGACAAGTCACTTTCCACTCTCTCCCAAGACAAGCGATAGGCTTCACGATTTGCCACAGAACCCCAGTACAACATATTTGGCCAAAATCCCTGAATACACTTACTGTCGAAAGCGTGGCGTGCATTTTCATAAACTACAACCTCTATGCCGAAGTTACTCTTAGCTGCTTGCATTGCCACCTCTAAATTACCTGGCAAAACAACTGTATCCGACCCACCGTGAAATATGACAGTTCTAAGATTCGAAGGTAAGGCCTCAAGCCGTGGCTCTTTGATTGAGGCTTGCGAGGTGATATCGGGCAAAAGGGGAAAGATCAAATGGGGTGACCATGAATAGAGGGCCACAACCTTATCGCGCTTAAATAATTCGCAGTAGCGAAAAGCGACATTTGAACCAAAGCCGAGACCCAGCAATATCATTTTTTCAATACCCAAACTAAGCAGCTTCTCAATTTTTTCATCTACCAAGTTGAGAACCTCTTTTTCGTTGAAGCTCATGGCCAACTTGCTTGTTTTGTACAAACGCTCTTCCGACCTACCCGATAATATCTTAACGAAAAAAGGGCAGGGGGTTCGCTCATATATATCAACAATCTCAACGAGATAGCCGCCCTTAATCAGTCGTTTGGCACGACCACGCGTTGAAGCCGAAACTCCAAAAAGTGAAGGGATTATGATGACCCCGAGCATCGGTACAAGATATAACAAACACAACCGAAATACTAGTTGAGTAGGCACAGAGGACGGACCTCTGGGGTAAAATAGGCACTAAAATAAGGCTTCCTCGATTTTTATAAGTTCAGGTGTGATTTCTTGCCAAACTTGCAAGTCTGCTTGAATATCTTCCACACTACTATGATACTGCGGAAAAGCTTCTAAATCGAGAATACTACCCTCGATCCTGCCAATGCCTAAATGGTCTTGTAGGCTCGAATATTTATAGCTCTCCAGAAGGGTAACCCAGAGGTGAGACCTCTGTGGATAAGAATGGCCTAAACTAACGACTTTTCTATTTCTGAGACTAAGTCTATCCAATCGTCGATATCTTCTAACATTTCTTTTGAGTCTTGGTAGTATTTCGGGAATTGATCCAGGTCCAGGATAATTTTTTCTACCCGGTCTTTATTAAGATAATCCGGCAGACTGTGGTATCTATAACCTTCCAAGAAACCCGCAGCAGCTTTCTTGTTTGTTATGCCACCTTCCTTCCACAAAGGCTGATGCATATCGAGGGGATTCATGTGTATGTACGAGGCAACATGCCGTAAATACTCATCTTCATCAACGTGCTTTGATCTAAACACCCCTTGAAAGAGCGCACCTGAACGTTGGTTTTTTGTATTGAAGTACATTGTGTACGCCGTGGTGAGTTTCTGCATAAATTTGCTAATACCGCCATCGGCTAACTCACGAAGGAGAAGATGGAAATGATTATCCATAAGAGCGTAGACACAGATGGCCACAAGTTTTTGCCCCCTATCAAACGAATAAACTCTCGCCTTGTCTATATCCCTAACAACATACGGTTTATCACCGTTAGATAAATATAGCAACTTCAAGAATCTTTCTTTATCCAGCGAATCAGTAAATATAGTACGTTTATCTACGCCGCGATTGTAAACATGATAAAACTCGTCTGGCGCAAATATATGCTTGCGATTCATAGTTATATTATAATCCCCACGCGTGCCCAGAGGTGAGACCTCTGTGGATAAGCGGGGCTGTAAATATGGGATGTGGTACAATTTACCCATGCTCTCGAAGGTTCACAGTGCGCAGGTTGCGGGACTTAAGCCGGATATTATTGACGTTGAAGTGGATGTTTCGCGCGGGTTGCACAGTTTTACAATAGTTGGCTTGCCCGATAAGTCGGTGGATGAGGCCAAAGATAGAATTAGCGCGGCCATCAAGAACTCGGGCTTCAAGCCACCGCAGAAGGGGAATATGAAGGTGATAGTGTCTCTGGCCCCGGCGGATATTAAGAAGGAGGGACCGGTGTTTGACCTGGCCATTGCCCTGGCCCACTTGCTGGCCACGCAAGAAGTTAAATTTGATACTAAAGGCAAATTATTTGTAGGCGAATTATCGCTCTCGGGCGAACTCCGTCCGATACGCGGCGTGCTGTTGATTGCTCAAAAGGCTCTTAAGCACGGCTTTAAAGAATTGTATGTGCCTATTGAAAACGCCGTTGAAGCGGCGCTGATACCGGGTATCGTCGTGTACGGCGCGCACAGTTTGAAAGAAATTTGCCAGCACTTAAGCCCAAATTCATTCAGAGGTCGGATCGCACCCAAAGGCCTTGCCTCCGGACCTACCCGAGGCGAGGCCTTCGAGCCCATGCTTAAGCCAACTCCGCGCACACAGGTGAAACCTCGTGAGAATCCGGCAGCCATTGACCTTGCCGACGTGCGCGGGCAAGAGACGGCCAAGCGTGGGCTCATCATCGCTGCGGCTGGGCGACACAACATCGCTATGTCTGGGCCGCCAGGTACGGGCAAGACAATGCTGGCCAAAGCCTTCGTGGGCATATTGCCGCCACTTGAGTTTCGCCAGGTGCTTGAGACAACGGGCATTCACTCGGCCGCTGGCATACTGGCCATTGATGAATTGGTAACAAACCCGCCACTACGCGCGCCACATCATACCAGTTCATATGTGGCGCTTGTAGGTGGCGGGGCAAATCCGAAACCTGGCGAGATTACGCTCTCGCACAACGGCGTGCTCTTCCTCGATGAGTTCCCCGAGTTTGAGCGGCGAGTGATTGAGGCCCTACGTCAACCGCTTGAGGATCGTGTTGTGCAAGTCTCGAGAGCCAAAGGCTCGCACTCCTTCCCGGCGAACTTCATCCTCGTAGCCACAATGAATCCATGCCCCTGTGGCAATCGTGGATCGCGAGGTAAGGAGTGCATCTGCTCCCAAGCTGCTTTGCAAAAGTACGAGCGGCGCATCAGTGGCCCAATCATTGATCGCATCGACTTGTGGGTAGAAGTGCCTCAAGTGGATTATGAAAAACTGGCCGCCCGCAAAAACACTGGCGACACGTCCACAATCACCCGCGCTCAAATTGCCAAAGCTCGCACCATTCAGAAAGAGAGGTTTGAAGCTGGTGGCACAAATTTCACCACCAACGCCGAGATGGGCGCCAAAGATCTGGAGCGCTTCGCCTCACTCACCGATGTATGTAAAAAACTCTTGAACGATTCTGCCCGCCGTTTCGACCTCTCGGCCCGCGCGTATCATCGCACCATCAAACTCGCACGCACCATTGCCGACCTAGCCGAAGCCGACCAGATTGGCGAAACCCACTTGCTTGAGGCCTTGCAATATCGCCCTAAAGTCCAGGTATAATTAGGTTATGTTAGAAGCAGGCGGAAAAAACGTGAGGCTAGAGATGTCGCCCGAAGACGTTGCGGCAGTTTTTCAGTTAGTACAAGACGCGGAAACACCCGAGAGGCTCGACGAGCTGATAGAGCAATGTTTCGAACTTCTCCCGAAAGAAAAAATTAAAGATTTTGACGAAGCCGTTACGGCCAGAAAGGAGGAACTGAGAAAAGAGGATGGAGCCTCGGAGAAGGCGCGCAAAGATAGCACGGAGGTGAGACGCACATTTCGGAACTTGACCTAACCCACGCGGGTGATGCGCTCAAGTATGTGGAGGGAGCTGAGGGCAAGGCCGGCCACTTCGAATTTATACAAGCAAGCGGCAAGGCGCACGGCTTGGGCGAGGACTTGCCATACAACAACCCCACTCCTAAACTTTCTGAACATCCCGCCACCTCAACTGAATTTACCGAGCAAGAGCTCGACGAATGGGGTGGGGGCAACCCCAC
>DATDSR010000043.1:0-9289 GCA_036517855.1 Minisyncoccota bacterium
CCTTGGGTCACCAAGGTGCCGGCGAAGATCATTGAGCGTTGATCCGAGAGGCCAGCCGCGGCTGGCGAGGCTTCACTTGATTTCGAAACGGGCAAGGACTCGCCGGTTAGTAGAGCCTCGTCAACTTGAAAGTCGTTTACAAACATCACTCGCGCGTCGGCCGGCACTCTGTCGCCTTGGGCCAGACGTATCACATCGCCCGGCACAAGCTCTTGAGCATCTATCTCGCGCTCGACACCATCGCGGATTACTCGGGCTCGTTGCTTAAGATAAGTCTTTATTTCAGAGAGAGCTCGCTCGGCCTTGTTCTCTTGGTAGAAGCCGAGCACGGTGTTGACCACCACCGCGATGAAGATAAATATGGCATCCCGATAATGCGAGATGGCAAGGGTAACAATGCCCGCGGCCGCAAGTATCAGTATTAAAGGGCTCTTAAACTGACTGAGAAAAATCTTAAGCCCGGGCACCCGCCGCGTAGTGCTGATGGTGTTTCGTCCAAAGGTAGCTAAGCGCTCCGTTACCTCCTGCGAAGACAAACCACGCTCCGCATCCGTCTCCAAAACCCGCCCCGTCTCCGCCAGAGAAAGGCTCCAAAACTTCGTCTCTTGTGTAAGATCTATCTTAGACATAAGTTGGGACAGCAATACCTTGATAATTGTAAATAAGTGGCTTGAACCTTTCGGGCGGGTGTTCCATTTTGTTGATGTTAAATCCTGCTTCTTTAATTAACTTCTCAAGCTGTCGATCGTAATGGCAGTTGCCGGTAAAATGCTTGGCGACGGAGGTAGATAATGTTTGCAGTATCCGGAGGCCAAAGTTTGGGGAGGCACCATGGTCGACAAAGATAAATTTGCCTCCAGGCCGGAGTACGCGCGCAATTTCACGCAACACCTTCTTTGGATCCGTGACGCTACAAAGCGTCCAGGTAGATACCACTGTATCAACAGAATGACTAGGCAGTGGGATATTTTCGGCTCCAGAATTGAAAAATACGATGGGAAATACTTGGGAGCCGACTCTGGTTTTGGCAATTTCGATTAGTTCCTTTGAGGGCTCAAGAGCAAAGAGCTTTGAGATATTTTTGTATAGCGGCAGGTTATAGCCAGGACCCGCGCCGATCTCCAATACCACACCAAAAGCATCGGCGAGAACGACGCGCCTAATCCCCTCAAGTTCCCCAGAACCCATTTCATAATTTAGTATACGGGGCAGTATCTTTTTTTGGTACCAATTTGCCATTCTGTAATCCTAGCCTAGAAATTAAATTTCATTCCCCCACTTCTTCAGGGCTCTTTGGATTGTTGCGGCTACTAAATCTTCTCTTGCTTCTGCTAGGACGGGCAGGGTGGCTAAGACGGAGGCGTTCTTGGTCGGTAGCAATTCTACTTTGCCGGCGTTAAAGTCGGTTAGTTGAGTGAGGAACTCATCGAGCCACGAGGGCGTGACTGTGAGTACTCCGTCGAAATCAATTTCGGTTGGGGTGGCAGGGTCAAGTCCCGGGCGGATGGCATTGAACGCCTCCAAGCCCGCTGGGCGGGAGATGAGGACGTTGCCGAAGTTTTTGAGTTTGATAATTTGCATATAGTTACGCTTAAAAGAGTATAACAGCAAACGAGCCGGGCACATTGCCATCGCTCATCTTGATTCGCATACTCCCTGGCCCCGTGGGTATATCAACTCGGCCAAGACCAGAGCGGAATTGAAGGCCGATCTCCTTCGACTCCACCACGTGGCGCACAACTTTGAGTCCGTTGCCGCGCTTCTCGGGGTCGCGGCCTGAAACGATTTCGGTAAAGGCAACTTTCAGAGCTTCAACATCGGTGGAGAGATTTGGTCGTATGTGCTGGAGAGTTGCTTGCACGCCACGTCCACGGTCGGCGAGCACTATCAAACGTTTGACAATGTCGTAGCCGAAGAAGACCCCTTGGGTATCAGGCCAGTTGCCCACATTGTGGGCGAAGGAGTTGTCACCAATCTCCCCGGCCACGAGGGTGAGGAGCGAAGCGAGCTCTTCGGACACTTTGCCCGCACTCTGCAACTCCGTGCCCATCTTGGCCACGCGACTGGTGAAGCGGTCTGGTCGCTCACAATAGTACTCGCTCGGCAGTGTGGGTGGTACGGTGCTAGTGGCCCAGGCTAAACCCAACTTTTCGAGGTCGAGAGCGAAACGCTTGAGCTCCTCGAGGACGTAGAAACGCTGTCCACCAGGAGTACGCCCCGGCATAAGTTTGCCCGATTTCTCCCAATTACGCAGAGTTTGCCCGGCCACCCCCAGCATCTTGGCGGCCTCACCTAGCCGTATTTTGTCTGTTTGCTTATTATCCATATGTAGATACTAGCAAGAAACCTATAAAAGTCAAGTATTTTTAGTAGGTTTTCGCCTGAAACCTATCAATTTAGTTAACTTCATACTCCCAGCCGGGTTGCCATTTGTGAGTTTTGCGCCAGTCTTGGGCTAGGGCCTCTTGCCAGGTTTTGCCGTTTAAGAGAACTTCGATGGCTAACTGCGGGGCTTTGTGGGAGACAATGGCCACCTCCTTGCCGTCATAATTCTTTTTTAGGAATTCAAGAAAGTCGGCTACTCTTGCCTTAACGTCTTCGTAACTTTCGCCCTCGGGGAAAGGCTTTTCGATGTATTCCTCCTCTATCACACGGTCCACAATGTCAGACGAGGCGCCATTAAGTGTGCCGTAGTTACACTCACGCAGTCTCGCATCTTGGATAATCTGGTAAACGCCCTCCCATGTGAGCTTGGCCGAAGTCACTGCCCGCTTCAAATCCGAGCAAAAGACGACATCAAACTTTTTGTCCATTGTCTGCTCCTTCAAATCAACCGATTGCTTGACCCCAAGCTCTGAAAGCTCAACATCCTTCCATCCCGAAGATAGCCCCGCCTCGTTATCTGTAGTTGTCCCGTGCACAAAATAAGTTATTTTTACAGACATAATTTTTTAATACTATTTATACCACACAGAGGTCTATGTTTTCAGTTGCTTTCACTACTTTTCCTTCATCGTCGTAGACAACAGTGAAGAAGACCGTGCCGTCTTTGGGGTTTAGGATGTGGTCAATGATTGGTTTAACAGATGGGAACAAATCTTGATTTGGTACATCCTTGGCGTCTAGGAAAACAAAATCGCCCTCCTCGGTGGTCAATAGTTCGCCTGACTCGTAATCGCCAGAGAAGTGGAAGATGAGCCAGTTCTCGTCTTCACCCTTAATCGGCTTGATTTCCATATTAACCGCCTCGAGGCGCATATTCTTTACCTTAATCCCCGCCTCCTCAAGCAACTCGCGCTTTGCAGCCGTGTAAGGATTCTCGCCCTGGTCAACTTTGCCGCCAATCGGATGGATAACATTCGGCGCGTACCTTTTGTTTGGCGAACGTTTGAGCAGTAGATACTTGCCATCTTTCCGCACAAAAATATTCGCGCAAATCACTAAATTATGAATATGTGGAGCTGTATTTATTGGCATTATTTCATTGCTATTTTAGCATGATTAATAACCTCCATCACAAATTTCTTTTTCCTTTCCGTATACTCGCCTCTGTTGTCGGCATATTTTTCGGCTAACTCCCTTTTTAGTTTTGCGTATTCATTTCTTACGTCAGCGTGTTCTCTTAAGTAGTCGCGAAACAAAATATGATTGTTCCAACCCGTTTCGCTAGTAATCTCAACAAGGCTAACGTGGTGTGTCCTTTTTTCAGCTGGGCCTTTCGGAAAGAATTGTCTGTCTGAGAATCTGCGTTCAGGCATGTACTCGTATCCCAGTTCCTGCAATTTTGTAATGAAATCGTCTATGTCGTCCAAAGATTCGACTGCAACACTTATATCAATAATCGGTTTGGACTCAAGTCCGGGTATCGCCGTGCTGCCGATATGCTCTATGGCAATGATTCTACTTCCGAAAGTTTTGAGTAGTAGTTCCTTTTCCTGCTCAAAAAGATTTCTCCATTCAGGATTATATTCTTCGAGCCGAACCGTCCCACGTTGCAAACCTAGATCAGACATATTTTACAACCCCCAAGGTTCCCAGCTTTTGGGGAATTTTAATTCGTGGGTACGGAGGTACACTATCATCTCACCATTGTGCATTGTTTCGTGATCCATCAAAAAGTTCAGGTGGTCGTGGATGTTTACCTCGTCAGAGCCCCAATACTTCCAATCAATCATTTTACTTTCTAATTCTCCCGGGTTTGCGTTTTTAAGCACGGCGAGCAACTTACCATTAGCCCTTTCCCAAAGTTCAATCAGCCCAGTCTTAGACTTGGCAACCGCTGGGTCAATTTTTTCAATTACTTCACCCAGCTTTTTGTTTTCAATAGCCTCGGCGTATTGAAAGCGCACTCTTGCCATATGGCGAAACTGCTCACCCAGCGTCCCCATATGTTTGCCCACGGTAAGCCCGAGTTGCTCATCAGTAAGCATATCCAAAAGATCGCGACTCAAACTCTGTATAGAAGTCCAATTCTCAATCTGCTTTTCAATTAGTTCGTTCATAATTATGCCCCAAGCATACGCTTTTGGGGGCTACGGGTCTAGGGGTTTACTGTTTTAAGTAGCTGTCGAACCAGATGGCGTGGCAGGTATAGCCTCCTTTGTTTTTCTGAAGATAGTCTTGATGATACGCTTCGGCCACGTAAAACTTACCCAATGGTTCCAAGATTGTGACCACGGGGTTCGGCCAACGCTCGGAGTTGTTCACAATTTCGATAAAGTCTTGGGCCGCCTTCTTCTCCTCCTCGTTGCCGTAGAAGATGGCCGAGCGATATGAGGTACCTTCGTCATTGCCTTGCTGATTTAGGGTCGTGGGGTTATGAATTTGGAAGAAGAAGTCGAGGAGCTTGGTGTAAGTTGTTTTGCTGGGGTCATATTCGATCTCCACCGCCTCAGCGTGGCAGGGATGATTCTCGTAAGTGGGATTTTCGTTCTCCCCTCCGGTGTAGCCAACCTCGGTACTCACCACTCCGGGTTGAGTCCTAATCAAATCCTCAAGACCCCAAAAGCATCCGCCCGCTAACACAATCTTCTTATTCATAAATGTAGCGAAATTCGAACTTTTTACTTATTTTATTTTTCACTCTAAAAACTAGCCAAGAAATCTTTCAGAGCGGCGAAGGGTTTAATTTTTAGGTAGGTACTTTGATAATCCTCCTCGCTAAGGTTGGCTCTGGTAACTTTGTAGCCGTCAGGGATAAAGATTTTGTCCCAGTCGTAACCGTTGTCGCCCGAGGGTTTCATTGCTATTTCGCCACCAAGGGCGCCTTCAAATATTTTCAGAGTTTGGCCATCGTAGTAACCCATTGTAGCTTTGGCCGTGGCTCTGCGGCTTTTGCCATTTATCATCTCGCACATAGTCTCGTATGCCACATTGTCGACAAAGAATCGTATGAAGGGCCCAGGCAAACCGCCTAGCGCCTCAAACTCAAGCGACACATCCTCCACAATCACCGGGCCCTTAACTTTCTCATAAGCTTGACGCACTTTGTGCTCTACAATCTCTTTAAGATCGAGCGACTGGATCTCATCCAAATCAAGCTTCAAGTGCTTGACCGGGTGGCCAAGATACTTAGCCAAGTAATCCGCCTTCTTCTGATTCCCCGTTATGAACGTAACTTCCATAATTTTTAAGAGTTGCCACTAATTCCTATCTTCCACACGCCTTTTTCTAAGAAGGCTTCAATGGTTTGGCGGGTGGCTTTGTTAATCAGATTTGAGTGCGAGAGCTTCATCCTCTTGGCATACTCATTAAGAGTCACAATTTTTTTGCCTTCTAGATACGCCAGACGCTTGTGATAGCTGTTGGTTAGCGCCTTGGCTACGATCTCCTCCATTATCTTAGTTGCTCCCCTTTTATCATATTCAGCAAAGGCATCGTAATACTTTTGCCGGTCAATGAATTTAATATTAATGGGCACATAACCCTCACGGATTAAAAGGTAATTATTGAGAACACGACCAATACGGCCATTGCCGTCTATGAATGGGTGCGTATATTCAAAAGCCAAATGCAATCTTGCAATGCGTTTGATAACGCTTTCATGACTGCTTGCGTGATAGTCTGAGAGCATCTTTTCTAATCTCTCAAGTATCTCTTGAGGTGCTGGGGCTATGTGACTACCGACTCGCACAAACTCTTTGTCTTTACGAAAGCGCCCCGCGATATCATCACGGATATTTGAAATCAACATTTTGTGGAGTGAGAGTATAACCTCGAGCGAGAGCTCCTGTTCTTTGGCTCGCTTATCAATATACGAGACTACCCGAGCGAGATTCTTAGCTTCAAAAATCTCACGCTCACTGATATACCTATCGAGGTCAATCTGAAGTAGAATCTTCTCTGTTTCCTCCAGAGTTAGGGTGCTATTTTCGATGGCATTGGAGTTGTAGACTTGCTCGGCAACCTCCGCTTCAGAAACGAGCTTGAGCAGGGCATCTTTGCCCGCTGATACTTTGTAATATCTGTCTCGAAACTCAATAATTTTTTTGTTTGCCGAAATTACCCGTGCCATATAGTAAGTATAGCCATCTTAACGGTTTTGTCAAGATAAACGTGAAAATAGCCGTATTTTTCGTCTTTTTCACGATTATTGATCTATATCCACAAATAACGATAAACATATATTGACAAACGATATGGGTTAGAGTAAGCTAGGTTAATGCGAAAAAGCTCAACAATATTACTTCAAGTGGTCACTGTACTCATTGGCGTTGGGGCCGTGGCCTTTATGCTTTGGGAACCTACCATCGAGGGGAGGAATGTGGGGGCCACGCTCTCCCAGATTTACTTCGATGACCCCTTCTTGGCCTGCGCGTACCTAGCCTCTATCCCCTTCTTCATAGCCCTCTATCAAGTATTCAAATTACTCGGCTATATCGGGCGGGACGAAGTTTACTCACTCAAATCGGTAAAGGCTTTGCGAACTATTAGATACTGCGCGATGACTCTTGTCGCTTTTGTGGTTGGAGCCGAAACCTACCTATTTATTTTCCAGCGGGGCAAGGATGACATCGCGGGCGGCGTCTTTATGGGACTACTCATGATTTTCGCCTTTGGCGTCGTAGCCATCGCGGCCAAGGTGTTTGAAGGGACTTTGCAAAAAGCCGTGGACATGAAATCCGAGAACGACCTAACGGTATGAAGTCGCACTCCAAAGGACGGTATTGTGCGACATGATTTCGCTAAATCATATGCCAATTATCATCAACATCGACGTTATGCTTGCCAAGCGCAAGATGAGCGTCACCGAGCTTGCCGACAAGGTCGGCATCACCATAGCCAACATCTCCATCCTCAAAAACGGCCGAGCCAAAGCAATTCGCTTCTCAACACTTCAAAAAATCTGCAAAGCCCTCGAATGTCAGCCCGGCGATATACTAGAGTGCAAAAGTTAACACTAGGACTTAGATCCAATCACTGTATTCCGGATAATTCTCTCTGATTTTGTGTTTCCATTCGGCCGTTTCGTTGTGAATAGCTATATCATTCTTACCGTATACCAAAAGCACATGCACAGTACACGTGCTTTTGGCGACCGCGACGATACATCTGTTGCCAGATCCGTGTCTAGATTCTTGAGTTTTTGCTACGCGAAATTCGGTCTTACAGATTTTAATATTCCCCTTTTCAGCGATAGTTTCAGCAATCGTAGTTTCGAACAATGAATCCATGCGCCGAAACTCCTCAACGATAGCCTCCCAGGTGATGTCCCATGCACCTTTATGTTTCTTTTTGAAATTTGAGACATAGTGCCTTTCGGCATACTTCTCTAAGACGACAACATAGTTAGTAGACATGGTCAGGATCTTCCTGCGTTATCAGCCCATACGGGATAACCTCATCTGGAGCACAGAGCTTGTATGGCAATTGTTCATGAGTAAAGGTAACGATTTCTGGGGTTCTCTTGTGTTTCCATTTTAAGGAGATTTTATGCATCAGATCAATTTCTTTTTTACCAAGCAAGTTTAATCCTTCGTGTACTGCCCCTCCCCCGAGAGAAACTAGCATAGCATCGCCCCTGTGATCAACTTTGATTTTCCCTTCATCCTCTAGCTCTGCAAGTGCCCGGAAATAGGGGTCGGGAACTGGTCCGTATGCTCGGCGCAGATATTGCATACCACTCATACTTTCAAGATTGTTGTAGAACCAAGCAAAATCAGAAAGGTATAAAAGTTTTGCCAGTTTGGTCTTGGGCACTTTGCCATCTTCGGAGATCTGCGAACTCAAAAGAGCCAGAATCATCTGCTTATACTTCTCGTACTTCGGCTCTGTGGACTTAGCGAGATCCTCCATAGTGATACCAAAAATGCCGCAGAGCTTATCCGCTTCATCAAGTGTTAGTTCTCTAGCTCCTCGCTCAACCGCCATATAGGACTGGCGGGAAAGGCCCAATTTTTCGGCCATGGAGAGCTGTGAGAGCCCGCCTTTCGTGCGAAGGTTCTTAATAATAGATGCGTATTTGGTGCTCATAGTTATCACTATACCAAGGAGGTGTACGAAATGCAAACTAGTAGTGTTGATAATTTGACATCTGAAATGAGAGGAGTAAAATAGCAAAAGAGTGCCTCTGCGTGCGGCAGAAACCACTCAATTTCCCGGAATGTCTTTTTACCCCTTTGGGGCAATCCAGCCTATCTCTGTGCGAAGTAATCGATCAATTAAATTGTAGCAGACCTAGACTCATTAACAAACAAGGGATATAAACACTTCAACTCAATGCCCTATTACACTCGTAATACTGGCAAGCCGTGGAAGGCACAAGACGTTTCCCAACTCAAGCAACTGATTCGTCAAAATGCCCCAACGCGGGTAGCCGGATTCAAACTTGGGAGAACTGAAAATGCGGTCAGAGACGAGGCAAGCAAGATTGGCCTAAGTCTCAAGCCGACAAATCAGTCCCCGTACACTCACAGGAAGCCGTAATAAAGAAAAGGAGCATGTCCGCACCATGCTCCTTTTGCTTTCCAAATATTTTTCAAATCGTTGACTACCGATTACCTTTTGCTCGATTGTGTGTCTTACACAACATCTCACAATTATTAAGCATTGTTTTGCCACCTTTGCTCCAAGCTGATACATGGTCGGCATCCATATCTGAAAGAGTCCAAATTTTGTCCTTGTTTGCATCATGTCCAATCGCACAGTGAGAGCAGTTTGAAACTCCTTTTTTCTTTGCATAGGCAGTTTGAGCTTCGTAAACTGAACGCTTAGTTGAATCCTCGAATACCCTTATTTCAAGTAGCTTTGTTTCAACTTCTCCACCTAAAACATACTCAAAAATACCTTT
>DATDSR010000044.1:0-8848 GCA_036517855.1 Minisyncoccota bacterium
ATGCTCCACCCCCGGTACTTCACTAGCCTGACTGCGTGCATGCGCACCTTTGGCAGATGCGGATTTGTTGTGTATGACATATGCGAGCCATTTTACGCTCGAAGTGTTGCCAAGGTCCTGAGACTTTACGCGGGGTTGACACATTTTATATACTATGATACACTCCCCCGTGGGACCATGGCGACTGTAGTTTATCTCGCCAGACAGAGGAGGATCGCAATGAGCAATTACTGGGATTTGACACGGCGGCGGGGGACGGGCTCAAGACCCGTTCTCTCGATGGACGAGCTCCGCAAGGCCGACGAGGTGGCGAAGGCCAACCGCGAGGCGGACCGGATCCGGCGCGAGAAGATCGCCCAGGGCCGGGCCATCCTGGCCTCGATCGTTGGTGGCCTCGACACCGAGGCTCACGCCACAACCTAATCGGCGGCCTACGCGCCCGGTTCACTCTCACGAGTGGGCTGGGCGCAAAGATTTTATACGAGAACTACTTAGCCTTTGTACCGGGAGCGACTTCTTTATCAAACGTATAGAGCACGGGCCCGCCTTCAGCATCAGAGACTGCAAGTATCATGCCGTTTGAATCGAGGCCCATCATATTGCGCGGAGCAAGATTGGTGACAAACATACACGAGCGACCCACCAAAGTTTCGGGTGGGTACACTTTTTTTATACCTGATAAGACCTGCCTGCCGGCAGGCAGGTCTGACTCACCAAAATCTACTTGCAACTTCACAAGCTTATCCGAGCCTTCAATATGCTCGGCAGTCAAAATCTTGCCAACTTTAATCTCAACTTTTTGGAAGTCCTCAATTGTTATTTCTACATTTGCCATTTAACATTTACGATTTAAGTTTCTTCACGTAGTTGTATGCACTTGTAGCCGCAACTGCCCCAAGAGCCGAGGCGGTGATAGTTTGCTTGAATGGGCCGAAGTGATTGACCGTATCCCCCGCGGCGAAGATGCCTGGCACATTCGTCTCCATTAGGTTGTTCACACCAATGTAGCCGAGTTTGTCGAGAATCACACCAAGCGATATGGGCACTACCACGTCAGGCTTAGCCCCGATCTCTACAAACACCCCGTCCACCACAAGCTCATTTGAGCCCTTAAACTCTTTGCTCAAAACTATTTTCTCGAGCTTACTCTCCCCCACTAGCTCTTCTACTTCAGTCTCGAACAAAGTTTCAACTTTATCCCCCAACTTCCCGAAATCTTCTAGGTTCACCGGCTCGGGACGAGTAAGGGCTGGGGTGCGTACAATGAAGTAAATCTTCTCCGCGTACTTAGCCAAGTCTATAATGCCCTTGATTGAGGCGTCACCGCCACCCACCATGGCAATAGTTTTACCCGTATAAACCGGGCCATCGCAGGTGACACAATAGTGCACACCCTTACTAGTTAGATTCTCTTCGTTTGGCAACCCTAAATGCCTGCGCTCGGCCCCCTGGGCAAAGATTAACGTTTTGGCATGATAAGTTTTTTCGCCAACTGTCACGTTATAGCAATGGCCGTCTTTAGTCGCGCCTGTAACCTTGCCATCTATCACTTCGGCCCCGGCGTCCTTGGCCTGCTTTTCGAAGTTCTTCATCAAATCGTAGCCGTCCATACCTGGGGCGCCGGGGTAATTCCAAATTTGCCCGGCTGTAGCCGTCTCGCCGCCGAAATTGCCTCGTATCACAAGCGTCTTCATCAAGTATCGTCCAGCGTAAATACCCGCCGACAAACCGGCCGCACCCGAGCCAACTATAATAACGTCGTAAGGCACTATGTTCTATGTCCTAAGTTCTAATTCCTAAAAGCTCGCTTATGCGAGCTTTATCAAATCCAATGATAATCTCGTTGCCAATCTCTATAACGGGCACCCCCATCTGACCAGAGCGCTTGGACATATACTCCCGAGCCGTGGCGTCAGAGGCCACGTTGATGTCCTCATAGCCAATCTTGTGCTCGTCCAAAAACTCCTTAGTAGCCCTACACCACACGCAAGTTGGGGTTGAGTAAATCTTAACTTTTGGTTTATCCATATAATTTAGTCGAAATTATGCCGCGTAACGTCCATTAAAACGCGACGACTCTATTATACACCACCCGTCAAATTTGCTAAAATCAGCCTAGGAGGTAACCATGCGAGACCCGATGGAAGTTGACGGCCCGTGTGGGTGCATGCAAGGCACTACATCAGAGCCGCCACCAAAGCCACGGAAGCCACGAGCCAAGCCCCAACACGGCAAGGCTGAAGAAGAACACCCCCGCAAGCTCGACTACAAACAGCGGCAGGCGGGCGAACGAGACGAGGAGGAGTAACAAGGCCCGAGAGCTACACGCTCCGGGCCAACCCAATTTATTAAGAATTAGCAATCACAAAATCGAGTGCGGCCTGAAGGGGAACGACTCTCGCCTTCTCAATCGCCTCACGAGTTTCTGTCCTCATACTTGCAGTCTCTCTCTTGTAGGTGGCAATCTGACTTTCTAAAAATTGCTTCACTCCTCCGGCAGCAACCACGTCTTCAACACTAAGACTACACAAAGTCTCGTTAACACCATCCGTAATCGTAGGCACGCCTACTAGAGCAGATAATTGGTCATTCACCTCACCCTCAAGTATATCCTTGAGATCTCCGAATTCATCGACCCCACCCCTTGGCTCGTCATCTTGCGGCATGTATATATTCTACACTTTTCGGCCTGGCATTGACATCCCCCCGTTTCGGGCCCCAAGTAAAAATTGGGGAACGGAGCAGGCTGTCACACGTTTAGGCTAGGGCAAATACTTTTTTCGTTTCTAGCTTTTCATTTTTAACTATAAAGCGGAGGAGGGCTGGAGAGAGAACAACGGCAAAGACGACTGTGCCAAGCACGTGCATCAAAGTAAACGGCACTTGGCCGACAAGGGCTTCCATAAACGGTTGGCCATAGAAGAGTGGGCCAATACTAAGGCCTGTCACCGCGTCGTAGAGGACAGTACCCGCAATACCGAAAGTTACGAAGTTGCGTGTCGACGGCGGATACTTGGTGAAAAAGTAAACCGCAACCAAACCAAGCAACCCATACGACACGGCTGTGACAAGAGTCCAAACACCCACCTGACCAGAGACCAAATCAAAAACAAAAATACCTAGAAAGCCGAAGAAGAAGCTAGCAAACTTACCATAGCGCGTAGAGTAAGGCATCACAGTAGCGAGCATCGGCTCAAAGTTAGCCGGTCGCCCGGGGATAAGACGGATGACCATTACCGCGAGCCATCCTAGGATAAATTTAATCATTGCTTACTAATAAACGACCAAAGACCTAGCGAGGTCGGACTTACCACCGGGGTGGATCACCGTTGCGGGACAGCGCTGGAATTACACCAGACTTCATCAGCAGGTCGAACACAGTATAGCACATCAGCCGCGAGATCAAGCTACTTTTTTGAAAATTTTGGTTATTCCGCGACCTTTTGGGTAATGTACACAGGTTGGAGTACCACAGATGTTGCAATCGGCCTCTTCCTCACCTACAGCTTCTAGTACTTGTCCCTTCGAACTCTCTTCCACATTTTTTACAACTTCCAAGCTCGGAACATTCTCTTTTGGCTTCTGCGACGCAAAGCCTTCAAATTTAAGTTGCTCAGCCATATTGTTATTCTTTATTATACCCCGTAGTGAAGCGAAGCTCTACTACAGGTTTATACTCCTATTTGAAAAGCCAAGCCGGGCACTCTCGGCCCGGCTGAACACAGATCATCTATTTTGTGCAGGTTGGCGGTGGACGGGGTTTTGCCCTTGCCTCTTTGAAAAGCAGGTACCACCACACCGGCCCACCGGCACAGAACATAAGAAGAACGATAGGCCAACTCCCGCGCTCGGGCTTAGACCCCTTGACGCGGATGAGTAAGACCATGGCCACGAGGCCCAAGAATATCCAACCTGCCACAAGCCCAAGTGCTATCTCTAGCGTCATACACACCTCCTCGTCAGACGTCGACGTAGATATTGAGTGCCTCGTGGTAGCCACGATTCTCCTCCGCACGTCGTCGCGGTTCGTCTTCATCACGGAGCCGTTGGGCCTCTGCTGCCTCACGGAACTCTACGGCAAGCTCCTCCTCTGTGATATTTCTGAGAGTAAGCATGAGCTGTACCTCCGCAGATATTTTAGCACATTGAGAAAGGGGCGCCGAAGCGCCCCCACCTTGGCCCAATGCCCTACTCCTCGTCATGTTCAAGAGGTTCGAAAGATGGCGGGATTTTGCTCTCCGCCCACTCCTTGATATATTGCTCAAGCTCCTCCGCCGTTACCCCAACGA
The DNA here is from genome assembly GCA_036517855.1 of Minisyncoccota bacterium. Classification (GTDB taxonomy): domain Bacteria; phylum Patescibacteriota; class Minisyncoccia; order Phycocordibacterales; family DATDSR01; genus DATDSR01. The sequence goes on from DATDSR010000044.1 coordinate 4,290, forward strand.
GCTCCGCCATGCGCAGGGAGTTCACCACCTGCTTGAGCGCCGGCAAACGTGCGTCGTCGAAGCTCGATGTACCAATGTGATCAGCCCTTTCAACTTCGGCTCCTATGGCCGCGCACGACTTGAGCACGTGCAGGTTCACGTGGTTAATGGCGAAAGCCACTTCAGCCATCTGATCTGCGTGGTGACATCCAGGCATAGCCTGATATTCACTCACAGAAAATGGCCAGGCCTCCTTGACCAAGTCTAGGACCTCACGAAAATTCATGTTCACCTCCAGACAGATACTACTCCCGGAACCAAATAAGTCAACGCAAAGTATAATATATTATACTTTGCGCTTTAGCCTTGCTTTTTTATACTTCATATATTCGTCGCGGCTCTTCAGTGACATCGGGTCGTAGGGGCGGTCGAGGAAAATTTTGCCATCGAGGTGGTCCATCTCGTGCTGGATGATGCGGGCGAGTAGGCCGCGAGCTTTGAGGCGAAACTTTTTGCCTTCCCTATCCAAAGCTTCAACCACTACGTTTGTTGGCCGAGTAACCTTGGCGAAAATCCCCGCAACAGCCACCGAGCCACACCCTTCGTAATCATGCGAGTTATTTTTCGAATGCTCGATAATACGTGGGTTTATGAAAACACGCAGACCATCAAATTGCGAGGGTGTGCGGTATTTGGTCTTAGTAACTTCAGTCACAAAAATCCGCAAATTCTCTCCTATCTGCGGAGCCGCCATCCCCACCAACTCGTGCCAGTGCATCGAATCCACAAGATTCTTAACCACCCGTCGAGTCTCCACCGTGTTAACCGAACCAACCACCCTAGACCGTCGGCGGATTATAGGATTCCCAACTTGTGTGGCTTTCTTAATTACCATGACTGCCGGACTAGGATTCGAACCTAGATGAATGGATTCAGAGTCCATTATCCTACCATTAGATGATCCGGCAAATTCTCAAATTGCCCTCACATATTAACCTTTTTGCGCCTTTTCGCAATGCGGGGTAGACTTGAATCATGGCTATTGCACATTTTGTAAAACAGGAGGAAGTTTACCCTCTGGCAAAGAAGCATTTTGAGATTGAGAAGGCGCGTATACTAAAATCTTTCCCGGATGCGATTGTGGAGTTTGTGGGTTCAAGTTCGATACCTGGCGCGCTAACGCTTGGCGATTTGGATATCCAAGTGAGAGTGGCTCGCGACAAGTTCGACGAGGTTGTGGCAAAACTCAAGGAGTTTTATCACGTCAACAGACCCGAGAGATGGGAGGAGGGGCTCGCTTTATTACATTGGAAGGACCACCCCGAGATACCAATGAGCATTGTGGTAACTGTGATTGATTCACCTAACGATAATTATCACAAAGAGCGCGACCTATTCAAGAACAACCCACATTTGTTAGAGAAATATAACAACCTAAAACGTGGGTTCGAAGGCAAGAGTGTTGAGGATTACAAAGCAGCCAAGCGCAAACTCTTCGGACCACACGGCGAAGTCAAAAGCTGGAAGTAGTTTTGCCCGCTTTCGCAATGAGAGATTGACAATAGGGCGTTAGTTGATAATGTAGCCGAGGTTCGGGCGAACGCTCGTGGCCACTATGGCCTAGGTCTTTTTCGGTTCGAGGTTCGACTCCTCGAGAGCGGGTCGAAGGCTTACCCGGGTTAGCGCAGAATAGGTGGGAGACATTGAAGGCACGGCTTCGGCCTTGCCCGAGTCGTCGTTGAGACACCACCCTTTCCTGGGGACACAGCAGTCCAACTGCCGCCTGAGACTGCCCGAACCACTAACCAAAACAAGGAGGAGGCACGCGATGCCAAATGTCAGAGTTAAGATACGGCCGGATGTGGTGGCCGCCAAGGGATTCAACGAGATCATCCTATTCCCGGGGATACGTAAACGTGTAGCTGACACGTTCGGCATCCTCATAGACCACGTCGATGTGGAATGGTGTGATAACGCGCCAGGCTGCGATATCCTGCGCCCCATGGTGGCGGTGTCAATCGACATCGGCTACACCCCTGAACGGAGTGAGCTGGCGGAGCGGGTCAAGGATGAGCTCCGCGACAGGGTGCGCGACCTTCTCCCCATCGTGACTAAGCCCTGCGACGTCAAGGTCACCATCAAGCTGGGCGAGAAGCATGTCTCCACCTCGACCTGAGCTCCAAGCACCCGAACCCCGTTCCCCTCTCGCTTCGGCGGGTAGTGGGAACGGGGCTTCGACATTTTGCCCAAACGAGCAATGCACGGTAGACTACTTACGTGATCCTAGAATTTTCACCAGAGCTCGACAAGCAAAGCGTATACGCTCATGGGGATGAGCTCGCTAGTGTTTTGGCCTTGGACCGAGATGCGGATGGAAACAGAATTTATAGTCACGATACAAACTCCACTCGGCACGTGGCCGATATCGCGAATCCCGTGCTCGTGACGGACTCTTATAAAATCACCTCCACGCTGCCAGGGACAGTCCGCGACACAGTCTTTACCCTCTACTCCTCTCCCCTGCGAGTTACCAAGTACGACGGGTTGGAACTTGGTTTCATTCAAAATCAATACCCGGGCGTGTGGGGACCGAGTATCGACACACTACTCTTCTGTAAAGCCTTGCGGATGATGAAACTTGACGGAGTTAAGAGCGCGGTGGAGATAGGCGCGGGCTCGGGCTTTATATCTAAATATGTTTTACACAAATATCCAAACGTTGAGGAAGTTGCCCTGGTTGATATTAACCCGGCAGCAAAAATCTGCTGGGAGGAGAATCTCAAATCTGACAAAGCCCGCTTCCATATCCAAAATGGTCAAGAGTTCTTGGCCGATCGTACAACCGATTTACTAATGTGCAACCCACCCTACATCCCCCGTCCCAAGAGCATCGACGACAATCCTTACGAAGGCATCGGCTTGCTTGTGCATCTTATCCAAAATGCCAAAAAGTTTTTGAACCCAGGAGGAACCTTGCTCACCAACTTCTCAAGTCTATCGCGAGATATCGTGGAGCCCGAAGTGGCCAAGCGCGGCCTCACCATCGAGACGATAGCAAGTATGCGTGTGCCACTTAAGGTAATGAATGTGCTCAATAACCCCGAATGGATGAAGTATCTTGAAGCTCGCGGTTTAAAAAAGGAGAATCAGGATGGCTACGACTATTGGCACACTATCGAGATTGTTAAAATACGGTAATGCAAGATATACTTAACTTAATAATATGAATGCACAACGGCAAAAGTTCGGAGTTGGTACTTTTATCTTCCTCTTTCTTTTCGGCTCTATGTTTACTGCCGTGGGTTTGTTTGCCATAGGCTCAACCAAGGTTGACCCGAGCTGGACCAAGGTCCAGGGTACGGTGGTAGACGCGGAAGAACGCCGCTCGAGCAAAGGCGGGACCACCTATGCGGCAGTGGTTGAGTACACCGAAGGCGAGGAAACGAATAATGTAACCAGTAGCTTTAGTTCATCTTTCTATCCCAATGTTGGCGAAACAAGAGAAGTAGCGTACAACCCCGTGCAGCCAGGACAGGCCAAGGTGGTGGAGGGGCTCGGCGCGAGCTGGTTCCTCTACATCTTCCCAGTAGTTGGCATTGTGTGCATTCTCTTAGCCTTCTATTTGTTTATTAAATCGCTTAAGCGGGCGGGCGAGATCAAGCGGCTGATGCAAAGCGGGCAGAAGTTGCAAGGCGTGCTTGTGGATGTGCAAGCTTCGGCCACAACTAGTAACGGGAAGCACTCTTATAAACTACTAGTGGCCGCCACCGACAATATGGGCAAGGTACAAAACTATGAGAGTGACTCTTTGAGCGGCGCGGGTGCGGTGGTAATGATGGATTTTCGCAATTCTCCCATACCAATTGACGTCTACGTCGACAATGCGAACCCAAAGAGTTACTACGTCGACATATCAGACATTCCAAATCTAACACCCGAGAGAATCACCGAGCTTTTGAAGAAAGCCGCTGGGTACTCCTCCATGAGCAACTTGACTTGAGAAATACGTGGGTGTAGCTTGGTTGGAGATTGAACATGGGCTGGGGCCCACGGAAAGGAGACCAAGGATGAAGTGGATCACAGGTTTTGTGCTTTGTCTCACGCTTGTGAGCGGAGTAGCAGCTACCGCGAATGGGTCGGTGGCGGGTGGGGGTGGGGAAGAAACGCGGTACAAGGGTGGGCCTACGCTCACGCAGAAAAAATTCGAGATTGTCTCCGAGCTCTTGGCGGAGGCCGGGGCACCCGCATCTCTCGACCAAATCGCGGGGCACACGGTAGTCATCTCAACAGGAGATCTGCTAGGTGACTTCTACTTTTACAGAGTCACCGGAGGCAACATCTTCATCGGCAAGATCATATTGTATGTTGAGTGCGGTAGCAAGTACCAACGAGACTGGGTGGTGCGTGAGCTCTATTTTAAGTCCGACCCTACAAAATCTGGTTGGTCGCTTGTTTATTACAAGTTTGACCCCAGAAAGCCGGAGCATCTCGAGCGCTACGAGGTGCAAGTCGAGCTTTGGTGGCCCGGTGGCACTGGCCCCGAACGCACCAAGCCCTGATTTTGTCCCAGACACCTTCGC
>DATDSR010000045.1:0-13475 GCA_036517855.1 Minisyncoccota bacterium
GGCCATCACGGGTATCATGACGAGCGCAATAATAATATTTTTGTTCATAGTCCTAGTTTAGATTTTTATCATCTCCGTGTCCATCATCCTTGCGCTCGTCATGATTCCCGTGATGGCCTTTGCGCATCATCCACAGATGCATACCTACGCAAGCTGCCAGTAAAATCCATACAATGTATTTTTCCATAACAATTAGATAATCTCTCCCTGCTTTTCGAGCATCATGTGATGAATCGTGCCAACCTGAAGCCATGTTGCGATAAGGATGAGAATACCCGCGCAGAGCAAGGCGTCTACTTTAGTAATGCCGAACACAAGGTTATCTCCCCCGCCAATAACAGCTCCCGCAAAGGTCACAACTCCTCCAATCCCCACAATGACGCTAGCCACATGCATTAATTTTGAAAGTTTCATGTTTTTGAATTTAATTAGTTCGGTTAATTAACCGACATATTTTTCAGGATCCTTGACGAATTGACTCTTACACGCCGTGCTGCAAAAGTAATAAATCTTTCCTTTGTGAGCGACTTGGAGTGTAGCCTCTGTTGGCTCAAGATCCATACCACAAACCACATCCTTGGTCCCAGACGAGGACGTGCTTTTCATACCGCAACATGATGATTTTGCCATAATTTATATTTATTTATAAATCCCAAGTAAATACTTGCGTCACACTTCCCAACCCACTCATCCGCAATTCGACCGTTCGCGGACGGGGCGTGATTGGCGTAAATTCCAACACGCCTTCGCGATGATGGCCACTGGGCGCCTGCCTGCCGGCAGGCAGGGATTCCTCCTGCCAGACAAGCGCGGGCTTCTGCTGATTATCACCAACCAAAACTGCGATTGCGACCATATCCTGATTAAGTTCGCCCGAATGAGTATCGAGCACCACCTTGAACTGCCACACCAGGGCATCTTGAGAAATATCGATTGGCACTACTTTAATCGCAATTTCGCCAGCTTGTTTTGTTTGTTCCGCCAAAGCTTGAGGCGAAACACTCGGTCCTGGCACTTCGGCCGATGGCAAAAACCATATAGCAACAACGATGGCAATAATCACAGCCCCAATACCTACAAATATTTTTGTATTCATGTCATTTCAATATTATGCTTCCGTACTTTGCTCGCGATGTAGATAATGCCTCCGATGTTGAACGCCAGTCCAACCCAGAAGAACTGAACTTGATATTGCGTGATGAAGGTGATAACGCCAGCCGTGGCAATAAGTGGTGCGATATTGACGAGATAGTGCGCGCAACAGCTAATCATGGCAACTGTTGACGTCGTGCCCGACACTGCGAGCGCCCCACTCGCTCCCATTCCCTGTTTCACTGCCTGTCGCAAGTACGCGAACAATCCGACCTGAATCCCAAAACCTACGGCGAGACTGATAATGTAGTACCAAAATGAGGCAAATTGGCTTTGGGCAAAACCCCAGCCCGACACCAGCGAGAGTATCGCGAAATACACTCCGAGCAAAGTACTGCTCCCCAGTATTCCATACCCTATCGATTTTATAGTTGGTCTCCCAAGCATTTTTTATTTCGCCTCTAAGCTTGAGTTATGCATCCAGACATAATACCAGCCGAAGATCCAAGCGAACGCGGAAACATAAATCACCCCCAAGATCACACTGCCGAAAGTAAGCCAGGTAAACCCGGGAAGCGTCTCGAAAAATGTGTGATGCAATTCAATACCTCGGGCACTACGAATTGGAAGCAACCCGCCCACAAGACACACGGCGTACAAAACTTCAGAACCCAAAACGCATTTCCAAGCGTATGCTTTCAATGATAGTTTTCCCATATATTCTGAATTAATTAACCGATATATTTTTCAGGATTGTTAATGAAGTGATTTTTACAGGTCAAACTGCAAAAATAGTAAACTTCGTTCTTGTGTTCGACGTGAAATTTTACTTGCGCTGGGTCAAGCTCCATGCCACAAATCACATCCAATGCTTTTTTCTCGGGTTCAATGTGCATCCCGGCTTTTTTTAGGAATCCTTTTAGATTGATGGACATGTTGAGTTACTTATTAGATAACGTGTAAATTCTAATTAGTTCTTTGACTGCCTTCTCGTCGCTCCCCTTCTCTCGCATCTGATGTTTGACATGAGTCCGGAGATGATTCTCCAAGAGAAAACTATTGAGGCTCTTGAGCGACCTTTGGATTGAGAGGGATTGCTCCAGCAGAGTGGGACAATACTCCTCTTTCTCGATTGCCCCAATGAGGCCCTCTACTTGCCCCACGATAATCCTCGCTCGGTGGACAGCGCGTTTCTTTAACTTTTGATCTAACATGCCTATAGGATATACCCCCATACCCCATATGTCAATACCCCGCTGTGCATAACTCCTATTCGTAACGGAGCTCGATTTTGTCCTTGTCTTGCATAAGATAGTTTTCGTACTCGAGGTTCTCTTGGCCATTGACCGTCATCTTCATATTCGCTCCGAATGAGCGTATGTCCTTGCCCCAGTTCTTGAAAAACTGACCAAGCGTTACATCCTGCTTAAGAGCAAGGCCCTGAAATTCCATATGAACAACTCCTTGCCTGTTATCATCTGTGTGAGTGTGGATTGGCTGGTGTACTGCCCCAATTCCGATGTTGGCCGGGATGTCTTGTTTTTCGCCTTTCACATATATCGCAAGCTCTGGATGCCAATGGAAAGCGTCGCGGGAAACAATGTCCGATTCCGGAATAGGAGGCCTCGTCGCGCTATACCAGATCAGCCCACCTATCGGGAGTATTACGGCCGAAATACCAATAGCCCAGTTAATAGTGTGCCTCTTGCGTCTCTCTACTATTGCCGTTTCTTGCGTCTCCAACTTCTCCTGTCGCCTAAATTCCTTTCTCTCCTTTTTCGTTAGTTGCTGTTCTGTTTGTGTTTCCATGATTTTTTACAATGGCTATTTTCCTTGTAGCGCGAGATCGATGAGCTGTTTTACCGTCGCGTAAGGTTGTGCCCCGGAAATAAGATTGTTGCCGATGATTGATCCTGGCGTACCGTTTATTCCGAATACTCCACCCTCGGCTTTATCGGCGTCCATTGCTTTTTGATACTCGTCCGCTTTACTCGTCATAAGCTGTTCTACTTTTGCAGAATCAATTCCAAGACCTTTTGTGAGGGTGAGGATGTCTACTTTGTTACCCCAACCTCCGTTCTCGTTGTCCTGTTTGTCATACATGGCCTTGTGCCAAGTGTAGAACTTATCTGGTGCGACATCCCATACCGCTCGTTCAGCCAATCCCGCTGTCTGCGAATCTGGCCCGAGGAATTGGAAGTCTTTGAAGACTATTTTGACTTTGCCAGTTTTCACATATTCACTCATAAGTTGCGTAATCGCGTCATTCTCGAAGCGTTGGCAAAACGGACACTGATAATCAAACCAATATGCCATCGTGACGGGAGCATTGGGATTGCCGACAAACGGCTCTCCTGTAGTTTTAACTTTTGCGATATCAACAGCTTGCCCAGACGGTTGCTGTGCGACTTGTTGAGGTTGCTGATTATTTCCTGCAGTGGTGGGCGAACCTTTCGATGTGCCAAGATATACCGCACCGGCAATGAGAATTCCGGCTATTACGATGGCGGTTGGGATTGATAAGTTATTTTGCTGTTCCATAAATTAATGGGTTTAGCTTAATGTGTAATAATAAATGGCCTCGTATTAAATGACGGCCAATACTAGCCCGAGAAATAGCTAGAAAACTTTTGGATTAAGGATGCCCCGCGCCAGTGCGAGCTTCAAGTGGTTAAAAAGTGCTAGGTCAGGATTAGCTCTGGCGTACAATTTATACGAGAGCAAATGATGCTCGGTAAAGTCTAATGAGAATTTGAAGCGACCCATAGCAAAGGCCGCTGCGAGTCCTAATATGAGCAGAAGCAAGCCATCGCGCATCTCGCGCGGTATAACCAAAAAAGTACTTTTCCATGCCTCAATGTTTTTAGAGATACTCGTATTGCAACATGTCTGTTGATTACTTATCTGCGTTACTGCAATAGAATTCATATCACCGTGCATTGAAGCGTGGCTGACCATATCCGGACAGAAGAATCCAAAAACAAGAACACCAGCTACGACGAGAACCAATGGCAACTTTAGGATTTGGTAAAAGTCTGATAAAAACACAGGTTGATTGTACCCTCTTTCGCGCTTAGACGCTACAGCCGCCAGAGGGGGGTCGGTTGGAGGCGGGCTCTGCCGGAGCGGCGGCGGCAATTTGGGCGAAGCCGGAACCACTTGAGTACGTCCGACCGAGGATCTCTTGCGGGTTGGCGTTTGCCAAGCTCGAGCCACGAGCGACCAAATAACGATCGATGGTGGCGTACTGATTCGGAAACCACAAGGTGTTTGCTTTGAGGGCCGCCCTGTACATTGAGAGTTCGTCCGCGCCTTGGCTGGCCATTAACTCAAGGAGGCCGAGCATAGCCATACCGTGATTACAGTCTGGGAAGTAGGTCGAATTGTTACAACAAGGCCGATAAATGTTCTTACTCACACGTTCAACAAGCTCCTGTTGCGCCGAAGTAAGCACCACCAGAGCGTGTTTGCTGTAATGCGACATGGGGTCGCCCACTGAGAGCGTCCAGCCACCGGTAGAAGCAAAACCGCCTGCCTTCGCCAAGGCTTCAGCGGACAAGCCCGCCTCACTGCTACCTGTCATGGGCCCTTGTTCCAGAATCGGATTTTTGTTGGCAAGGCCAAAGGCCCAAAGTAAATTCAGCGTCGAGAGCTCGGCTTGTACTTTAGTTTTGTCAATTACTCCAAGGTCGTAAAGCTTGGTTATAATTTCGGGCGACAAATTTGGTATCTCTCCAGGCATATCTCCAACTGTTTGCGCTATGGGAGCGTTGGACTCATTCGGTTTTGTGTTTTTTTGTTGCTCAACATAAAACCAAGTAGCCGAAATCATTACCGTCGCAATCAAGATACTGGCCGGCAAAACATATGTGCGTTCTTCAGTTTGTTCAATCTGTTCCATTTGTTCCATATTGGTTAGCTGTTATCTAGCAACACTTGTCGAGTTCGCTCTCGATTTGATTAGTTCCCAAGGCCTTACTTTCGGGACTCTTTGAACCCGACCCCAAGGCCAGACCTTGGGAACCCTTAAAGGTCTGGCCTTTGAATACAAGGAAGGTAAGCCAATAAAGAATCGTCGCGAGGGCGAACCAACCGAAGTGATACTGGAGTAGCTGCCAGGCAGCTAGGAAGGCGATGGGGATACTCACCAATTTCCACCACTTAGCGTCCCGAGCGCTAAGTTTGTTAGCCAGCACATACGAGATGCCTACGGCACTGCCACCCATTAACATGGCGATTAAACTTTCGTTCACGTTGTAACCAACGTAGCGGAGAACAAGCAGGATAATCCAAGTCGCACTCACGAGCACGCAGATGGGACATATTTTCTTTAGATACACCATTTTAGAACAAGAAGATGATAATACCGAGCACTACCATGGCCAGAGCCGCCGCCACTCTCACGCTCTTGCTCTCGCTCCTTTGCCAAGCGCGCAACTTCTCGGACATACCAGTGCGACTAGCTAAGAAGAGTATGACCACAAGTGGCAAAATGAAGATGGCGTTGTAGAGCAGTAGGTAAGCCACGCCGGTAAGGTAAGTGGTGGTGTCGTGCAAGAGCCCGAGGATAGCCAAGTACGGTCCGCCCGTGCAGGGGAACTCACACAGACCCACGAGCATGCCGAGGAAAAAGAGGGCGGGTAGTGTACCTTTGCCCATCAGCACGGCTATCTTGCGGTGGGCCACTTCGGGAATTTTGAAGATTTGCGGAACTTTCGGCACGAGGGCGCTCAAGATGCTCAAGAGGCCAATCAGCACGAGGACAAGAGCGGCTAGTTTACCCATAAAGTGCGGGATGCTGAAGATGTGCAGAGCTTGCAAGAGACCAAGACCAATCAGAAAGTATGCAAGTGATAAGCCGCCTATGTAGATAAGGCCAGCGCGAAGGAGTTCGCCTCGGCTTTTACCCAGACCCACAAGCACCACCACAGTTAAGAGGAGCACCGAGAAGGCGCAAGGGTTGATGCTGTCGATGAGTGCCGAGGAGGCCACGAGCGGCAAGAGCCACTTGCCTTGCTCGCTTATATTCCAGATAAAGTTGGTGCTGCCGGAGCCAAATTTGAGATAAGTGGCAATGGCCACAAGGAGGCCCGCCAGGATGGCGTAGACACCGGGGCCGAGTTTGAGATTACGGGGTAACATCGGCAGTGAAGCTAACCTCAAGGGCTCCCTTGTCGGTCTCAAGTCGCACCGCCCGCCCAATCTTGCCCACTCCTGCCGGACCGTGCGCGGCCGGATCGAAGGTAACAACTATCTGCACAGTTTCGCCCGGGGCGATGGTACCCTCCATCGGCTTCAAAAAACCGTGGCCGGGCATACCAAACTCTTCCGACTCTTTGCCACTTTGGATAAAGCGGGCCGTGGTACACATACACGAAGTATAGAGCTTTGATGTTCGGATACTAGATGAGCTCACGTTGGTCAGACTGAAGTTGGTTGAAACCTTACCCGCCGCCATCGAGATAACGCCGAAATCATGCGATTGCTCATTGAGAGTAATGGTGTCAGCGGCGATAGAAGAGATTGGCTCTGCCTCGTGCGCGTGCGGGTCAGATTCGTTGGGTAAGGTGGAATTATTGGCGGGGCGCGCCCACCAAATAAAACCACCGATTAGAACAAGACCGATAAGCGGGACAACATAATTTGATTTCATAGTTCGTCTATTAATTATTCGTTGCCCATCATCTGGTGCATCGAGTCAGTGCCGTGCCCCGCTGTCATATCCTCACCCATATGTTTTGCCCCAACCATCTCAAGGTCTTTGCCTTTGCTCATCATCATATCATCCTTGTACTTGGCTCCCAACTCTTGCATCATCATGCCACCCGACTTCATCATCTCACCCATCTCTTTGATACTTGCTGATTGTTTCTGCATCATAACTACCGAATCTTGGTGTGCCTGCATACTCACCCCTGTCTCGACAGAACTTTTACCAGCCACGTAGCCACCGCCGCCGGCGACAACAAGAGTGATAACTGCTGCGATTATTGCATTGTTCATGATTATTTATTTAATTAATTAATACTTTATTATAACCCACATCTTTAGAACCCCGATGACGCATCTTCCTGTCCACCCAAAGCTGCTTTTCTACCGAATCGGTAAAACAGAGCCGGGGTAAGGAAGAGCGAGATAACAGTTGAAGAGACCAGACCTCCGAATATCACCACCGCGAGAGGATGGAGCATCTCCTTGCCCGGTTCACCTCCACCAATAAGCAGAGGCACCAGCGCGAGCGAAGTAACAAGCGAGGTCATCAGCACCGGCACCACGCGATCAAGAGTGGCTTGCACAATCGTGGCCGGCACAAAGGGCAAACCCTCTTTTTGCACAAGCGCGAGTGCCCGCCCAATGAGCATAATGCCGTTACGCGAGACGATACCCGCAAGTGAGATGAAGCCAACCATATGGGCGAGGTTCACCGAACCGCCTGTGAGCCACACACCAATCATCCCGCCGATAAGCACTGTTGGGATGTTGGTCATCACAAGCAGAGCGATCGGTACCGAGCGGAAGGCGTGATACAAAACGCCGAAGATCATCAAGATGCCTAAGATAAACACCGCCGTCAAGCGCATCGAGTTATCCTTCTGACTTTTGTAGTTGCCTTCGAAGGAGAGTGTGACTCCCACGGGTAACTTCTGCGCTTCAATGGCTGTTTTCGCTCCACCAACTGCCCCCACCACGTCAGTACCATGATAGTTAGCTGATACCACCAACACACGCTTGCCACCCTCATGATCAAGACTGTTACGCCCTCCCTCCAAACGTAAGTCGCCCACGCTACCCACCGAGCTCGCTCCCATAAATGGCAGGGCCAAATCTCGCAGTGCTGTCACGTTATCCTTTGACTCGGTGTCGAAACGCACCACCACGTTAACCGAAGCCGGACCGAGTCGGACTTGTCCAAGGTTATCTCCCATCAGACCCATCTCAAGGTCACGAGCCACTTCTCCGGAAGAGAGACCGTATTCGGCAAGCCTGTTCCTATCTACATATAGGCGGAGCTCTGGCACAATCGTGTTCTGCCCGATGCGCGCGTTTGCTATCCCCTTTTGCTTGCTCAACTCGGTCACTACTCGCTTGGCCGCAATCTCCATTGTGGCCGGATCATCACCGAAAACCTTGACCACAATCGGAGCCCGCACTCCCGAAATCAACATTTCAACTCGATGCGTGATTGGTTGGCCGAGACTGAAGTCTATCCCGCCGGTCATGGCGGGACCTGTAGACGGTTTATCGAGTATTGCCTGGATGTCTTTGAAGATTCTCTTGTGCTCGCTCTCAAAGCCCTGGGTAATGGCTATCTGCATCTCACTTGAGTTGGCACTACCGCCGTGAGGGTCTGCCGGAGCGCGCCCGGCGATGTTACTAACCTGACGCACGCCCTTAACTTGCAACACCGCCGCTTCGAGTCGTGTCATGTATTCGTTGGTGGTAGAGAGGGCCGTACCCGGAGGCAAGTACACCATAGCCACCATCGAGCCTTCGTTAAAGGGTGGGATGCCCTCTTTACCCGCGAAGTAGTAGAGGCCAACGGTGACGAGTAGAGCTACGAGAGTAACACTCCCGATTACTTTCACATTCGTGATACACCAGGCAATCCACGGGGTGATGCGGGCTTTTATCTTTTGCACAATCTTTGTCTCCTGCTCGTGACCCACAAGCGACTTATCATTTAGTAAGAGGGCCGAGAGTACAGGCGTGACAGTAAGTGACACTGCCATCGAAGCGAAGAGCGAAACAAGGTATGCCGTCCCAAGAGCAATGATAAGTTTGCCCTCAATGCCCGGCATAAAGAAGATAGGGAGAAAGACCACCGCCACAAGCACGGTCGCGTACACAATAGAGTTTCGCACTTCTTTCGAAGCCGCAAGCACAACACCCTCGCGCTTCTCACTCCTATCCCCTTTCATCCACTCGCGCAAACGATGGAAGATGTTCTCCACATCCACAATGGCATCGTCCACCAGTTCGCCTACCGCCACCGCGATGCCACCAAGCGTCATCACGTTGACCGATAGGCCAAACGATTTGAATACGATAGCCGTGGCCAAGATTGAGAGCGGGATAGCTGTAAGCGTAATAGCCGTTGTCCGCACGTTCATCAAGAAGATGATTAAGATGACAACTACAAGGATGGTCCCGTCGCGAAGCGCGCCTTCGACATTACTCAAGCCCGCCCGGATGAAGCTCTCTTGGCGAAAGAGGTTTGGATGCAACTCCACGCCATCCGGCAAGCTGGGCTTAAGCGACTCAAACGTCGCGTTGATGGCGTCAGTGACTTTAATCGTCTGGGCATCCGGCTGACGGATGACCCGCAAGATAACTCCCGGCTCACCGTCGATAGCACCGCTACCTCTGATTGGGCTCGCTCCTTCAATCACCGAAGCGATATCGCCAAGTCGAATCGGTCTGCCATCCATCCCGCTTCGTCCGATAGCAATCTCTTGCAAGTCGGTGACCACCGCGGGGGCCGTGAGGATGCGGATGGCATACTCTTTGTTGTCTTCAGTGATAACGCCACCACTCCTATTGGTGAGCATGCTCTCAACCTTCACGCGCACATCGTCAAACATTATTTCGTAACGACGCAAGCGTTCGGCGTTGATGTTAATCTGCCACTCACGCAAATCTCCACCCATCACAAGCACATTGGCCACACCCGGAGTCTTGAGCAGGGCCGGACGGATAGTCCAGTCGGCAAGTGTCCGCAACTCCATCGGACTTGTTTTGCCACTCGGCGAGCTGATGCCAACCCACATAATCTCTCCCAAGAGCGAAGTGGATGGGCCAAGTGTCGGCTTTACCCCTTCTGGTAGCAGAGCTTGACTTAATCTCTCTTGCACAATCTGTCGGTTGCGAAGTGTGTCGCTACTCCAAGCAAACTCAATATTAACCGTTGCTTGTGAGTACGAAGCGTTACCCGTCAAGCGCTCAATGCCTGGCGCTCCGGCGATAACAGCCTCCATTGGGTTTAAGACCAGGCGCTCCACCTCTTCGGCCGCCATGCCAGGGCTCTCGGCAAAGACGGTCACAGTGGGTTTATTGATGTCAGGCAAGATATCCACCTTCATAGTGGCAACACTCCAGATACCGGCAAGGGTCATCGCCCCGGCCAAGACGAGGACGGTGATTTTGTTCTTAAGTGACCAAGCAATAATGTTGTTTAACATGTTAGTGTTTTACATCTCCATCCCACCCATTGGCTCGTCACCACCCGACTGCGTGGATTCGCCCGCTGTCCCCTCTGTCTCAACTTTGTTTTGAAGCAACATATTCTCTTGCATATCACCTGTGGGCTCCACAACGTAACGATCGCCATTCGAGAGTCCCTCGTAGACCTCCACCGACGCTCCGAGTGTGCGCCCGAGAGTTATCTTGCGAGCAAAGAGTCGTCCCGCCTCTGACACACCCCACACGTGAGGCACGCCAGTACTACTCCACCACACTGCGGTGAGTTTGATGAGCGGAGTGGAACTCTCTTTGGGCACGAACACGCGGACCGAGGCCGCCACTGGCCAATCGACCGGAGTAACGAAACTTGCGTCCGCCATATACCCGCCAGTTGTATCAAGCGAAGTACCTACACCTGTAAGTTTTACTTTGCGCACATCTTGGGCAAAACCGGGACGCACTGCCGATAGGATGTCACCCGCTTTTGGAACGCGTGCGTTACTCGGTATCTGCAAACGCACAAACCGTTCCGAAGCTTTCTCGGTGTCGATGGAGGCCACAGGCATGCCTGGCTCAACAAAGTCACCAACTTTTTTGTTTATCGTTGAGACGACACCTGCTCTCGGGGCAACAATAGCCAGACCGCCCGAGATACTTCGCTCCACCGTCGCGTACGAGGCATCAGCTGCCAAAGTCTCCGCTTCGGCCATGGCGACCATCTTCTCGTTCTCTGATATCTTCTCTTCAACCTCTCGCTTGTCCGTGGCATAGGCCATGGAGTTGTCGGCCTGCTTCATAGTTATCTCCGCCTGTGCATCACGATAATCAGCAAGCATATCGAAGAATTTCTCTTGATCTTCGCGCGCCATATCATTGATGTCTGTGACACCTTCACCACTACTTGTGTTAGCCAGTCGCGCGAACATGGCAAAGTAACCTGTGGCTAGGTCCACCGGTAGGGCCTCCTGATCTTTTAGAGCTTCGGCTAACTTCATAAATTGCAGTTCGTACTGATTCTGGTTTTGCGGGTCAATCGCTCCGTAACTCCGATTGAGACTCCCATAACGAAAGTACGAGATGCCTGAAACGTTGCTGATAATGCTCATGTGCTTAACTAGCGTCTGCTCGAGCATGGTGCGAAGATTCCTGCCCATAGCGACTGCGGCCGCTCTTGCTTGTATGAGTTGCGATTCGTTTGTATTCGTAGCAGTTGCGTCTAAGAGCGCACGGAGTTGTTCGTTGTTGGCTTCGGCAAACTTTTTTGTGGTTTCCGCTTGGGCGCGCATTCGTGCCTTGCCTTCAGCTTGCTCGGCAAGCATAGCTACTAGCTCGGGCATAGCCGGCGGAGCAGATAGGCGGGCAAGTACTTGACCCGCTCCCACATGTTGGCCAATTTTAACCCTCCACTCCACAATTGTCCCTTCGCGAGCAGGTTGGACCGGGATATTGCCGTATGAGATAACCTCACCCGGCCAAGAGTTACCGGGCTGACTGGCGCCGCCCAAGGATTCATCGCCAACAATAGCGACACCCGCCGGTAGGGCTGATACCACAACTTCTGTGACCGTGGCCACTGATGCTAGTTGCTCATTCCCCCCACTTATACCCTGCATGGCGAACACTGTACCAGTGGCAAGGACCGCAAATATAAGTAACACTGAAGTCACAGTTAATTTAGTCCGAAGGTACGAGATGTATGAGTTAATTTTTTGTTTCATTTTTTTAAGTTTGTTAGTTGAGCTGGGCAAATAAAAACCCGCTGGTTAATGCGAGTTGAGCACGTCAAAGGCAAAGCTTTAACGCGCCCTTATGACGTGGCCGGGCTATGTTCTAAAAGTGTTAGCCAGCTGGCTTCTTTACTATTTGGAACAAACGCTAGCGTGAAAGCATCCCGAAATTTAAATTTTAACAAAAGTGACGCGAGACCAGGCGGACTAAGTAAGTAACGAAAGGCAAAATAAGCGAGGAGCAAAAGTGTGGCCAAAAGCGTGCCAAGGCTAATCTGAATGGGGAAATTTAAGAAAGAGTTATAGGCAGAAATATGATGTACCACCATAGCTAAAGTATTTTGCGGGCATAGCGATGCATCGCCGAGGACAGAGAATGGGCAATCCCCAACCATAGACCCATCCATATCAATCCCGTGCACCATCGTGGCAAAGCCGAAGAACGTAATGGCAAGGAAGGCTAAAAGTAGTAGTGGCACCGCGATTTGTTTAAATAAAGTTTGCATGTTGTTTATTTACGTTTGAGTTGGTAGACCTTAAGTATTTCACCGATAGCCTTGCCCTCCTTGCCCTGCTTCATCTGGTGCACCACGCAAGTGGAGAGGTGCTCCTCCATTAAGGCGTCCTCCACACCCGACAGGGCTCTCTTAACCGCCGAAGTTTGGGTAATAACGTCAATGCAATAAACGCCCTTTTCGAGCATATCCTGCAAGCCCCGCACCTGCCCCTCAATAATCTTGAGTCGGCGCACTAACCCGCCCTTCCCCTTTGAATTTTGAGCTTTGTGATTTGTCACTTACCCAGTATATACCCCCTGGGGGTATTGTCAAGCCCCCACTTATCCTCCGCCCCAGAACAGCCGAAACCTTCGGCGCCCTTAATTAGGTCGTCTTTACTAGTTTGTATTTCTCTACCAAATCTCTTTGGTCCTTGTTGGCCTCACGGACAACGGACTCTAGGAGCTTCTTTTTATCGCGAGATTTTGCATCACGAAAAAAGGCCGAAAACTCGGTCCCAGAGGCCTTTTTCTTGCCAATTCCTAAAAATTCCTTTAGTTTACGTGTCATTTGAGTATGTTTCTTAACTCATCTCCAGTATATTGCTTTGGGATGTGCGGGTCAATACTGTCAATATTAAGCTCTAGTTGTTCTAAATCCTTCTCGAAATCCTTAACAATCAGGTTGAGCTCTATTTTCGAGCCGAAATGTTCTTTCGCTTTATTTACATTTTCCCTCGCTTTTATGAATGAATCTACAAATACCTCCTTGGAAACCTTCCTCCTCTCAATTTCTTCTCGCTTTTTTGTAAATTCCCACGCCTGCGCTGGATCTTGATAAACGAAAAACAGCTCGACCTTCCTTTTGTGATTTAACGACCTCTCTATGTTTTCTAAGGCACCGCCGTAGGCAAAAGTCCCGTCCAAAATTACGTTAATGCCCTTTTGCAATGCGTAGTCGTACAAAATATGAACTCCTT
>DATDSR010000046.1:0-7655 GCA_036517855.1 Minisyncoccota bacterium
GAAGCCTAGTATCGCTAGCCACCAAGAGCCGTTGCGCGCGGAAGAGAGGAGACTTGGTTGCTTGCCGAACCAGTGCGCGATGGAGTTTACACAGCCAACCTGATGGAGCTGTGCTGTAATCCGGAGGAAGCCCGCTAGGCAAAGTGTTTGCCAAGGGCAACCGAAGTACCAGCCCACGAGCGTTGGCAGTATCAGCCCACCGAACACCGCGACTATGATGTAGAAGCGCTCTTGCCACATCACCAGTCGTGAGCGGGTCAGGTCCCGAGGCTGGTTCCACTGTGCGGCGTAGGGCGTGCGGTAAGCTATCCACCACATGTGTGCCCACCAAAAGCCCCGCACAACACTGTAGGGGTCGCGTGGACTGTCGGAAAAGGCGTGATGAGCTCGATGCTGCCTAGCCCAGCGGATGGCCGTGCCTTGAAAACTGCCTGCCCCGAAGAGCAGATAGAAAACCTGGACCGGCCACCGCGCCTCATGAGTTGGATGAGAAAAGTAGCGGTGGTACCCTGCCCCGATTGCGGTGTTTGAGAGCCACCACCACACCAGTGCGATGATGATAGCAGGGGTGGCAAACACTTGCTGGGTAGTCGCCACCATAGTGGCAAGCGAGATTAGGTGTATCGCTACTAGCCAGCTTAGCTTGCCCCATTCAATGCGGAAGCCCTCCGCCGTGAGTTCCTTGTGTGTCACCTTGCGTTCTCCTTTCTGCAAGTTGTCTGTGACGAGACCTTGCCTTCATGATTATCTCACAAATGGGAGAGATAATGCATTTGTGTTAGTATCTGCATATGGAAGAAGTTAAGAAAAGAGTTGGAGCGGGGTCTATGTGTAAGAAGTTGGTTTTACTGGTGATGTTGGTCGTGATTGTAATTGGTGGTGTCCATTTCTACAGAGACCAGACGGGATGGGTTGATTACGAAGATAAAACATTGCCAGCGCGGTATACGATCCTAGACGTGCAAGAGAGTTGGAAATCAAAGCCGATAGATTACGAAGACGGTGCCACTGATATTATACTATCAAGTCCGGCAGGAGAGCCCGTGATGTTGAAATATAATACACAGAATACTAGCTTCCCATTATCAAACTTTGGGAGCGACTTTTATTGTGGAGACAAAAAGGCAAATATAATAGAATACAAATCTAACCATCCTGCTTCCTGGAACAAGGTAACCGGAGGTTGGTACGAGATTAAGGTAATAGATTGTGACAGGTATTACTTTATCCAAGAGGAGTGGGGTCCCCCGCAGATGTTTGGCCCCTTTGAGCTAATCAGTTAAATACACACAAAATGATATTCTTTGGATGGGGCAAAAAGACGAGGACGTGGCCAATAGACGAGAAGAGAACCCTTGTAGCTGTCTGGCGCTATTTCGATATATTTTGGATTTTCCCAATAGCCGGTAGGATACATTGGTACATAGTCACCGATAATCGTTCCGAAGACATCGAGATAAATTACGAAAGAGTACGACAGTACTTCCCAATCAACACGCCCAAAGTCGGCATTTGGTGGAGATTTGGTCTCCTCGTGATGATAGCCATCTTTATCGTTTGGGGCGTGATAGGTAGTGCCGTAGGGACTCTTGTTGGAAATTAGCTTCGCAGGTTCTTAAGGTTTGCGCTCAGCGATTCTTGTACCAACTAACAGCCAGAGGAGGGCAACTATATAGCCTCCCAGTACATCAGAGAGGAAATGTACTCCTAAGTAGATGCGACTTGCGCCGACGGCGAGGATGATGATGAGGGCAAGGAGGGCTACGAATTTGCGCGTGGGGCCTTTGGGTAGATATTGGCAGGCTAGCCAGACGATGAAGGAGTAGAGGGCAAGTACTCCGGCGGCGTGACCGGAGGGGAAGGAGTAAAGCGATTCGCTAGGCAACAGATGCAGCAAACTCGGCCTTTCTCGAGAGACGAGCAGCTTCATTATCTCCACGCTGGCCGCGGCGCCAAAGAGCATAACTGCGAAACCGGCGAAGACTCTTATTTTCTTTTTCAACAAAATCACGAGGCCGATGACGGTTGCGGAGACGAGCACAAAATAGCCATTGCCCAAGATGGTAATCCACCTAAAAATGTGGGTGAGGTTTACCGAGCGCGCACCTTCAAGCCACGTCTCAAGCGCGTGGTCGAGTGTCACAATGTGTGGGCCAAAAATAAACAAAGCAACGAGGATTGCCCCTATTGATGATATGAGCACGGCCGCGGCAGCTAGGTCTTTAATCTTGGCGATGTGCGGGTCGTGAGTGGGTTGGAATTTGTCGCACAGCTCCTCAAGCGCGGTGTTTAACCCTTCGATGGCAAGCACGAAGCCGATGGTGAGGGCAATGATGGCGAATTCGGTTAAAGATATATGGAGCAATAGACCGGCAAGTAAGGCCAGCAGGCCGCAAGCAAGCTCAATCTTAAAGTTAAGCTCCTCACGCCAGGCAATCTTAATACCGGTGAGGGCAAACCCAAAACTCTTTGAGAATTTGGTAATCAAGGATTAGTGGGTTGTCCAACTGCTGTAGTTGATTTTGCCGTATGCCACGTTACCAGAGCCCCCGTTGGTAGCAGGAGTGCTGCCATCTGCTCCGTTGCTATCAAGTGGCCCGGAGTTATCACCCCACCAATTACCGGTAGCCGGTAGGAGCGCTGCGTTGTCATTCCGGATGCCGTTTCCGCCATTCCCATAGATGTCATTGCCTGTGATGCTAAAGGTAGATGGGTCCTGACCCAATGGCACCAATATGCCGTTTGTGGTGTTGTTCCTTATTGTATTGCCAGTCACTGTTATGTTGCTTAAGCCAAGAGCAAGGTGCAAAGCACCGTTTGTGCTTTGGCTATTGTAGATTGTGTTTCCACTTATGGTACAGCCTGAACAATACATCAATTTAATCGCATCTGATTCAATGTCATAAATTGTGTTGCCAGAGAGGGTGCCGACGGTCACGCCTTGACCTGTGCCTCCGTCTCCCATTTTGATGCCATAGCCACCACTGCCACTATATTTATCTATATTATAAACAAGGTTGTTGCTGATGGCCATATTGTTGCTTGCGTAGGTGTAGATGGCTCCAGCAGCAGCGATGACGTTCGTGACCTCATTTTGGGTTATAGTGCCACGGCTGGCGCTGGCGAAATTAAGTCCGTCCCCACCCACGCCGATGTCATAAACGTAGTTGTAGCGCATAAAGCAGTCCGTGCAATTTACAAGCTGCACGCCCTCATCGCCGTTGCCATCATAGACTATGTTGTACTCAACGATATTGTTTGAGTAGCTGTTGTCTTGGCGTATCATATCGGCTCTGCCGTTACGGATGGTGAAGCCATTTACGGTTACGTTAGAGGCGGCAATTTTGATGATATTGCTTGTAGTGTTACCTCCGTCTATCACAGACTCAGCCCCAGAGCGTCCGCCTGTGGAAGGTCGTGGGTCCACCCCCACCTTGACCCCCTGTAGAGTCAAGGCCTTGCTAATAGTGATGGGGAAGGAGTCGTTGGCCACCGAATAGCTTGCTTTGACGTTGATGGTATTGCCGGCCGTGGCTGCGTTGATGGCGGCTTGGATTGACTCGCCACACACGCTTGTTTGCTGGTTGCAAACCGGTGCGGTTACCTCCACTGGTGTTTCGGAGGTTAGGTCGTAAACTCCGGCTATTCCGCCGTTGAACGGGGCGCCGTAAGGCAATACTTTGCCGAAACAAGAGATTGAGTTGTTCGAATCGCAGTTGCTGTCATCACCAGGGGCGTTGGCCGGTTTCTCTACCGTTGCCCCAATGTGGTAGTGAGTAGCGTCACTTGAGTAATATATGGGTGCCTTGCTCCCCGGGTCGTTTGGCACAACTGTCATGTAGGCAGGCACGAGTTGATCAAGCGTCTGCGGATAAGTGTTGTTGTGGTCTTCGGCGTATAAGTCGAGGGCGAGGCGGGTGTTCTTAACGTTGCGTATGCGCACAATATCGCGAGCGCTTGCTCGAGCTGTGTTAACTATAGAGAAGGTGACCCCGGCCAGTATGGCGATAATGGCAATAACAACTAGTAACTCAATTAGGGTAAAAGCATTGGCCTTGCGTTTGTTCTTCGGATTTTTCATATGTTAAATTAATTTAGCCAAGTATAGCACCATTTGATTTAGGAGACACGTCTAGCCTCAAGGTACTTAAGCGTGGCAATGAAGGCACGTGACTCAATCTCATCCAAACTGGGGCTAATAAGGTCGAAAACTCGCTCAAGCTGTTTGGTCGAGCCCGGCCCATTGCGCTTAATAAATTGCTCGATAAGGGAGAAGAGCACAGAGCCCGCTCCCTTGCCAGGTTCGGGCGTGTGTTCGCGCCCACGCCTAATTTCATCTGCCACAAAACTAGCGAATTCTGTGGCCTTGGTAGGGTCGCTCAAGTCTAGGTTGCGCAGGTTCAAGGGCGAATATTGCGAGGCGTCTAATATGGTGCGGAGAGTGGCAAGGTGTGATTCTTTAACCCCGTAGCGGAGGATGGTGTTGACTATTTTCTCAAGTTCGCCATTTGATAAACCGCGGATTTTTTCCACATCATTGCTCGCGATGAATTTTTCGATTTCTTTAAAGCGTTCGCTGGCCTCACGCAAGAGCGTTTCTGTTTTCTCTTTATAAACTTTAATCTGTTCAGCCAGAGCTGGTCTCTGGATGTTTGCCAACAACTTCTGTTCGCTTTCAGTCACTCCACCCGGCGTACCATCCACCGGTACGATTTTGAACTTGCCACCTTCTGCGGGCCAGAGGGCAAAGCCAAGCAAGTGAGCTCTGTCTGTGGTCACGCTTGTCCCTGTGGGTAAAAAGGCGCTAATCACTCCGCTCTCAATGCCCGCCTCACGCATCATGGCGAAAACTAACTTGCCAAAATCATTGCACACTCCGGCATAGAGTTTATTCTTGAGCTCCGCCGATAGTTCGGGCTTGCTCGCCCGTATTTCTTCCATTCGCTCTTGCATAAAGCCAAACAACTCCTCCAGGCTCAAACCATCTTTGCGTGACTCAACTTCCTCTGTGTTCCCGAAATCATAATAGCCGATGCGACGCACTTCGTTCTCTATGGCTACCAACTTTTCTTGTGGTCCTAACTTTTGGATTGATTTCACGAACAGAGCAAGTTCAGAGGGCAAGGGAGCCACTTTCTCGTTAAACTGCTTGCGATAACGCCGCTCCACATCTTTGCTAAACCTTTCATATTCGCGCTCGCTCAAGTGCTCGGGCACGCTTGGTAGTTGCGACTTACGCACGGAGTAGGCGAGGCTCATCACACCTGCCTCGAGAGTGACCCGCGCCCCACCCGTTGGTAATAGATCCATCGAGAGTGCCACCTCACTGCCATCCGCTTTGATGCCTCTCACCCGCTCGGGTATCACCTGCCCGCCGAGTAAGTATGGCAAGTTCACTTCACGCATCCCCGACACCGTGGGCAAAGTAAACGTGTGTTCGCGCACCGGCTCGTCAAGCTCGGGCGCAATCGGTATTTGTGCCGTCTCAAACACACCCGTCTCCTTGTTGTATCCGGCCAAGAGTTCGCTCACAATAGGTTCGCCCACAAGCTCGCGCGTGCGCATTACCTCTACGCCCTTTTTCATCGGGTCACCCCCGCGGAAGCGCTTGCCACCCTCCGCCGACAAATAATCTTGCGCTCGTGGCGCCGGTCTCTCCCTCCCTCCTCCAGACCCTCCAAACCATCCCCCCATTTGCCTCTGTCGCTCCCGCTCGCGCTTAATCTCTGGGAACAGGTACTCTGCCAACATCCGCGCCTCCCGCTTGCCCTCCCGCTTGCCCGCGATAGTTTCAAGCCAGTACTTCTTACCCGCCTTCAACCCCTCATTTACAAAATCTTTAAAACTCTCTGATTCTCCCAACTCCTTTTTCCGCTCCTCTTCAGTTGGTGGCCCCATATAGGCTTCTGTATATTTGGCAACCAACTCTTTGTCAGCCGAAGAAACAGCATTCAGTAATTTAAACTTTTGCCAGTCCGCCTCCGTTATAAGTGGATTCCCACCCTGGTCCACCTCTGACTCGCCTGTCGTCTCGCTACTGACCGGCTTTTCAATGAGCACTACGTGGCGCTGGCCGAGCATGGAATTCCAGAGGTAATCGCCACTGCATGTCCACTTACCACGGGACAGCGCAACTGAAGGAACCTTCCAGTTTTGGTCCTCGGAACAAACAATCGAGCCAAAGAAGTGGTGCCAGTTGCCATCCAGAAGTTTAGCCGGGATCTTCGTTTGATGTTCCGATAAATATTGCATGTATTCGATACCCGGCAGGTAGTGGGTGGCCCCATAGGTGGCGACAAGGTGCTTCACCACTTCGGGCTTGCGTATGTTGGACCAAGTGGCATCAAGTTCAATGACCTTTATCTTAGATTCTGGTATAGTTTCCCAGTTTATGTCTTGGGTTTCGGGATTGAGAGTATATTCGCCACACTTTGTTGCCCTTTCGTTTGTCGCTAGACGCTCATAGTCTGTGCCCCCAGGCAAGACTAGTCTCGGCTCAATATTTGCCGAATCAATTTTGTGCGCCATTCCGTTCCAGTTGAGGACGTCTTTAAGGAGAAATGGTCTGATTTTGTCGCCAATACGTTTGAGCTCTTCGGGAGATATTTCCGCCTTGCCGAACTTCCCCTTGTTTTGGGTTTCGAAATCGTAAGTATAGAAAACATATTTGTCTTTCTCCTCCACCAAAAGCACCACCCCCTTCTCATCCGCCTGCAGGTCAATAATCTCTTCATCGAGCAAACCATGGAATGAACCGCTTACTTTTCTGTCGTAGACAAGGATACTTTGTCCATGTTTCATTTTTACCCAGTAGCAAAGTTTGCCATTTACGTTGGTGATGACAGCGGGCTCACTCATGTCAGGGGTCACTTCATCTACTCCGTTTTTGACATTATGAACTCGCCAGACACTCCCTTCTTTCGCCGCGTAGGCGTAGCCATCACCCACTTTTGTTAAGTGCTTTATCTCGTCGAATGGGCCATCAACAATTGCTTTCTCGCCGACAACAAACCATTTGCCATCTGGGCCCTTGAACGTACTGAATTTTTCATTACCGACTTTTATTATCTCTCCAAAATCACGGCCGTCATGTAGTGGGTACGCATCATTGGAAGTTACGTAGTTCCTAGAGCCATCAGGGTATCTCGAAATCCAGTTGAACTCATCCGAGCCTTGGATGGGGATGATGCGCTCAAGCTCGCCCTCGACCCTTATCGGTGGGAGGCCCAGCTGGGCGCCCATCGGGTATTGATCTATGTACCAAACATCGTCGTTATAGAACTTGGCACCATAAGCTAATTTCCCTCCGATGTTTGTTAGACATTTAATATCCTTGTGTCTCGCTTCTGTTCCGTCAGGATATCGGATAACTTTTTTAGCCCCTTCAGCGCGCACCCAAGCCGGACCCTTGTCGGCAATAATGAGAGAGTCTGCTGTACTACTATCTAGTTCGTTTAGGACTTTGGGTTTGCCCATCTCAAGAAGAGTGACAATTTTTTTCAGCCCAGTTTGTGGGGATCCTCTCTCTATTTCGGTTGTTATAAAATTCCTGCCCCCACTTCGAAAGACTCTTTTGATAGGGTACTGTTTGCCCCACTCTTTCTTCTCAAATTTACTTAAATCAAAATCGAAGTCGCCTTTTTGTTCTAGTTTGG
>DATDSR010000047.1:0-8633 GCA_036517855.1 Minisyncoccota bacterium
AACACCGGCTTTAAGGACCGCATTGGCATCTTCGAAGTGATCTTGGTTGATGACGCCATCGGTGAACTCATCGCCAGTAACCCGGGAGAAGGTGAGATTATGAAAGCCGCCCGAGTGCAGAAAATCCCCGACATGAGAGAAGACGGTATTATAAAACTCCTCCAAGGCCTAACAACCATTGAAGAACTCGAGAGAGTCGTGGACCTGTCATGAATACATGGTAAATACCCAAGTATCAAAGTTCAAAGCCCAACCAAGCACCAAGTCACAAGTTCCAAGTGGAAAGGCTTATGATTTGGGAGAACGCGCGGCAAATTTCGGTGGGGAAATTATCGACTTTTGTCGCTCTTTGCCACAAGACAATGTGACCAAACCTCTCATTAGCCAACTGGTTAGAGCTGGCACAAGCATTGGCGCTAATTATGCCGAAGCGGACGAGGCAAGTTCGCGCAAAGATTTTATAAACAAAGTTTGCATCGCCAAGAAAGAAGCGCGCGAAACTCGCTATTGGTTACAAATGATCGCCCGGGCACTTCCGTCCCATGAGAACAAAGCTAGGGAGCTTGGCAAAGAAGCCCAGGAGCTCAATCTGATACTTGCCGCCATCGTTCGTAATACAAAAGAAAATGCCCGCCAAAACGAACCCCTTGATACTTAGAACTTGGGGTTTGGTTGAGCTTTGAACTTTGGGTGTTTGGTCATTTCGTTCGCCTCTTGAATTTCCAAGCAATTTCTTCAGCTTGCACCGAAGTTCGGTAAGGACCGCGTGGTTAACTCTTCACCAGCTTTGGGTATATGAGTAATTCTCGAGCTTCTGTAACCACTGGTATACGTTTTGTCCGCACTCAAGTCCCTTGATTGCCCCCGTGCTACCTGCAGATTCTTCATACCTTCGTATGTATCTAGTAAAATTGCGAATTTTAGCTTGAAAAACTTCTGGGCTTGAGATTAGTCTCCACGCATTAGGGTTGCAACGTAAGTAAATTGTAACTGTGAGCAAAAAATGTGCTTTATACTGAGGGGAGTTGTACCATGGTTTCCAGACATCGGACACTTCTGCGTTTATCACGCTCGAGAATACCTTTGAAGTCCAAAATTTTCCTGCGCTGTTGTTTATTAAAATATTTGATAAATGACCAGAATCAAGTTTCCCTGCGTAAATGGCCAAATAAGACGCGTAGCATCGACCAAAGTTGGGATCCTCGATGCCATTCAGAAGCTCATGCAAAAATTCGCCATAATACAGGGGGTTGTTTAGATAGTGGATCAGGCGCAGGCGGGCTCGATATGCTAAATATGTCGATAATTTGGTGTTGTCGAAGGTCGCATATTCATTCATTTTCCCGACGAGACTGCTCACTTTTTCTGAATTCCATATTGGAGAAAGTTGAAAAATGCCGCTAATTTTTTCAAATCTTTTGATTGTCTCGCCATTAAAATTGCTGGCACCACTAAGCAAGCGTAAATCAACAAGTGCTTGCTCGGCGATCATTAGAGCGGCTTCTTTTATGGCCTCGGTTGCTTCTGCGTAACGTTGGTCCGCCGAAATACTCCATTTATTCCTTTGAGTAAATTCAACGTCAGTGTGGTGCCACCCCCCCTGTGTAAAATTTTCTGTAAGGTAATCAGCCACAAGGCGTGAGGCGTTGTCTCTAGAACGGGCAACCTCAAGAAGCACTATCATCCTTAGTTTCGGAACGGCATTTTTAAGAAGATCGGACACAACTTTCGCTTCCTCTCGAGGCCATAAGTTTGATAGTATCCCCCAGAAATCGTGGTATGAACATTCCTCCGAGTATTTACCCAGGAGAAAACGTGTCTTATCGAAATCGTTGAACCATAGGTACTTATTGTTCAGAATCCTTTGCGCGGCAATGAAGGTTTTTTTGCCAATTCGCAGAGATTCAGGTAATTTTGAGACATATTCATAATCCTGACTTAAATAGCGGTGGATGGCTTCTTTGGCTAACTCATTACAAGTTTGGGGGGTGCTATACGACAACTCTTGGGGTTTTTCAAACATACGTACATACTATGCCCAGAGCACGTTCTTTGCAACGCGCCGTTGTCTCAATCCCGAGACAAGCAAATCTTCGAGGAGGACAAGTAATGAGTGGGCTAGGCGGACCATGCATACCACCTTGGCCGAGTAGTGGGTCATCTTCAGATCGCACTCCGGCGCAGAAGGATTACGATAGGAAGCTTAAGGAACAAGAACAAGCAGAGTGCAAGCACCACTGGGAGACAAAAAAGGAGCGTTGGTGGGATAGCGACTCGAAGTCTTGGAGGGAGAGAAAATACAAGGTGTGCTCTAAAGACTGTGGTGCCTAACTCGCGTCTAGACGTCGTAGGCATAGCTTTTCTAGGCGGGGTCCGTGGGGATCCCGCTTTTTCTTAAAATTAAGGTAAGGCAATTAGTGTTATATTTAGAATATATGAAGACTCCCATTGTTGGTACAGTTGTTTTATTTACGCTCCTTGCCAGTGCTACATTCTTAGTGCTCACAAAGTATAGCGTCAACCAACCCACACAACACGAGCTTACCTCGAAGATTGACCTGTGCGTAAGTGGTGAAGAATTACCTATTGCCAAGATGCCAAGGCGTTTTAACCCCAACAAGTATTATGTTGAAAATTGCGAAGGACTTGTTACCGAAGATTTCGATGATGACGGAAATTCTGACTACGCAATCCCGGTTTTTCTTTCAGTCTCCAACATAACTCATGGCATCTGGCTTTTCGACGCTTCTAATGGAATGTATGAAAAGGTTGGTGAGGTGCCAGAGATGCCGAGCAAAACAGGTAAGGCCGAGATTTCTGTAACGTACAAGTCAGGCAACCAAGTATGGGCCACGGATACCTACCGGATTTCGCTTCAGGGCCTTGAGCAACTTAACCATCACGAATCGACGGCGACCAATAGTGAGAGCGGTTGGCAGACCTACCGCAACGGAAAATATGGGTTTGAGGTGACGTATCCGTTAGAGCTACAAGCTTCCGAGGAAAATCTGAGTCCGGGCTATACGCTTCTGATGATTTCAATACGCGATCTCTCTCGAGTGCCATTGATGCGTGTTGATATACATGACAGGAATTCTTTTAGAATTGGTACTCGTGATTGGGAACCCCTAGACATTGGAGGGAAAAAATTAGACATAACGTGTGGCAAAGAGCGTAACCCGAATACATACAATTGTGAAATTGCAGGATTTTTCAATGATGATCTTGCCTTCTACATTCTTAGCAGTAAAGATCCGAGAAAAGATTCTTTAACATACCAAGTTCTATCCACCCTTCGTTTTTTTGAACCACTGGCATCCTTACCAATCACCTGCACAGATCAACAAGAAGGGGCGCCTGTTATAGCTTCATTGTCCGACTACTCTGGCCCGGTTGGGATGAGGCTTGAAATCAGCGGTTGTAATTTTCCCGGATTTGAAGGAGACAAAAATGCGTGGATTGAAAACGGTTTTGGCATAAAAGGTATTCTTTACGGAGAGAATGGATCAACAGATGAACTTTTGAGAGTTACCTTAGGATCACCGCTGTGCCAGAAAGACACCTCATACAGTGGTCTACCCTGCGACACATGGCTTACTTTGACATCAGGCGTTTACAAAATTTACGCAATGCCTTGGGGGAAGAAGAGCAACGAAGTAACTTTCACTATAAAATAGCTTGGGATTTGATTGGGCTTTGAATTTTGGGTGTTTGGGGTTTCGCCTTCGCTAGCAAATTGAATTTCCAAGCAATTTCTTCGGCTTGCACCGAAGTTAAGCCTGCCATCTTAGGATGGGTGCAGAAACATGTAAACACGCCCATACCGTCCTATCGGGTAGGCCATGTGTCCCGCAGGCGGGACTAATTGCTTGGAAATTCAAGTTGCCAACAGCCAAAGCGTGGCTTCTATTTGCAGAGAGCCTAGCATATCTTGCTATATAAGTCAAGTGGTGGGAGAATGGGGCTAATGGTACGAAAAGGTGCAATAAAAAAATCGGAGATCGAAGACCGAAGCAACAGATCAGAACAAAAACTAGATGAAACTCACCTCGACTATACTCTGCGACCCAGTAGTTGGGATGAGTACATTGGACAAGGGGAGATTAAAGAGAATTTGCGCATAATGCTCACGGCGGCTCGCGAGCGCAAGCATCCGGCCGAACACATTTTGTTTTATGGTCCGCCGGGTTTGGGCAAGACCACACTCGCCTGCTTGGTGGCCACTGAGATGGGCTCGCAGATTCGCATCACTTCAGGCCCGGCTATCGAACGCGTGGGTGACGTGGCCGCGATTTTAAATAACCTCGGGCCTGGTGACGTGCTCTTCATCGACGAGATCCACAGGCTCAATAAAGTGATTGAAGAAGTTTTGTACCCCGCAATGGAGAGCGGCAAATTAAACATCGTCATTGGCAAAGGCCCCTCGGCTCGCACTATCCAACTTGATTTGCCCCCATTTACTTTAGTGGCAGCCACCACGCGCGTGGCCGACATCTCGGCGCCCTTGCGTTCGCGTTTTGCCGGTGGCACATTTCGCCTCGAGTTTTATACTCAAGATGAGATCGCCGAGATTATAAAGCGCAGTGCCAAAATCTTGGGTATGAAGATAGACAAAGCGGCCATAGATGAACTGGCCAAGCGCAGTCGCTTCACTCCGCGCGTTGCAAACCAATTGCTCAAACGCGCAAGAGACTTCGCCCAAGTGCACAAGCGCGAGCTTAACAAAGAGACGGTGAAAGAAGCGCTCGACCTGCTTGCCGTAGACGAACTTGGCCTCTCAAGCGGCGACCGCAAAATCTTGTCAGTCATAATCGAAAAGTTCGGCGGCGGCCCAGTAGGCGTCTCCACCATAGCCGCTGCCACCAGTGAAGAGCCGGCAACAATTGAAGAAGTTCACGAACCGTATCTCCTGCAAATTGGCTTGATTGAGCGCACCCCGAGAGGCAGGATAGCGACCGAGGCCGCGTATAAAGTTGTCGGTCTACCTTACTCTGGTGAACGAAGGCTGCTTTAATCTTTATGTTAAAAGGATAGGACCGGCAGTTGCTGAACCGCCGGTCCTCGCGTATAGGCCAATGGCCCTGACGCTACACTCACTGTCCTTGCAGGGCACGAGTGAATTTGTCGACAAAATCGCGAAGCGACTTGTCGACCACTACACGTTGTTCAACCTTTCTGACGGCGTGAAGGACGGTCGTGTGATCCTTGGCGAAAAGCCTCCCCGCTTCAGAAAGCGAGGTGAAGCCTCTGACCAGGATGTACATCCCGACCTGTCTAGCCCATGCTATGTCCGCTCGACGCCCTGGTGCTTTGAGAGCTTCGACGGGGACGCCGTAGTGTTGGCTGACTCCTTCGAGTACTGCTCCGAACAGGGCCGGTATGTCATCCTCGGCTGGCGTACTCGTTAGGTGTATCTCGGCGCTTGCTACTGGCAGTGCCCTGGCCTCAGCTTCTTGCCGAAGTATAGCGAGGCACTGTTGGCCCTTGCGACTTGCCAAGAGCTCTCTAGCGCTCGGCTGCTTGCCGATGAGCTTCTCCAATTCCTCCTTCACCTTGAGGACCCTGCAGAGCCCGCGATGGTTAAGGACCGATCCCCGCTGAGCTAAGATGATCCAGATCTTTTCGACTACCTGACGGATACGTTCGCGGGTGATGCGATACATATCCCCCACGCTCTGCAGAGTTTGCCTTTCTTCACCCTCCTGCAATCCGTAGTAGACCTCGAAAATTGTCCGGTTTCGGTCGGAGATCTCGAGGCTTTCGAACTGCTCCAGGGTCAACGCGATTTCAGCGTGGACGCGGATGAGCTCCTCTGTTGCCTCGATGAGAATGTCCGGAGCTTCGACATCTTCGTCAACTACCCGCTCTTCGTAGGTTACTTCTCCTACCGTCCCCTTCCCCGTACCTGGCACAACTTCACTTAGCGAAACGATGCCAAGCTTGATTAGGTGGAGTTGGCGGTGCACGACCGACTCGGCCATGTTCACCTTCTTGGCAACTTCGGCGTCCGAAGGAGGACGGTTAAGTTCCCCGGCGAGTTCTCCTGATGCCTTGATGAGCTTGGTCCGCAATTCGTGCACGTGGACCGGCATCCGGATAATGTCGCCTTGGTCGCAGAGTGCCCGAGTGATGCCTTGCCGTATCCACCAAAGGGCGTAGGTCGAGAACTTGAAGCCCATGGTGTGGTCGAACTTTTTGGCCGCGGTTATAAGCCCGATGTTGCCCTCTTGGAGCAAGTCGGGAAAATCGAGACCACGACCCAAGTACTTCCTAGCCACCCAGACAACGAGTCGGAGGTTGTGAAGCACAAGTTCATCGCAGGCCGAGGAGTCACCGAGGGCAATACGTTCGCCTAGACGCTGTTCATCCTCTTTCGTGAGGAGCTTGTGGCGTTTAACGACGCCGTTTAGGAACCAAGTCGCTACGTCCTGTTCGTGACGGGTCGGGAGAAGCGCCACGCTCTGCTCTAGGAGATTCTCGGGAACTTCTTCGTCAAGGTCCCCAGCACGGGGTTCGAATTGACGTGGTGGTTTCCCAAGCCCGGTCCTGGTTAGAGGTGGGTAGGCCTTGCGGTACTCGATCTCGGCTTTGCCGCTGACAATGGTGATCCCGTGAACTTTAAGCAATCGCTTGAGTTGCACGAGAGCCTTTGAGAGCACGCCTCGCTCGCACATGGCACTGCCTTGCAGGGTCGCGGCAATCTCTTGGGTCGAGATCCGCTTACGTTCCCGTGCTACAAGTAGCGCTCGGTCAACCGCTGGCTTCCATCCCTGTTGCCCGGAGAGCACAGGGCTTGGAACACTTCTTTGAGCAACGCCTGTGTTTTGGGGCATGTCTTGTCTCCGTGTGGTTAAACAACGTGAATGTCGAAGAGCTTCCAGCTCTATTGCTATACGATATTAGTCGTTATGTCAAGTTGACTTTTTGCCTATTTGTATGTTAGTAAACCCCTAATTCGGTCTTTGTCATCCGATCAAACGAGAGGAGGTCAGTCGTGTACGTACCCTATACTTACCAGGCAGATTGCTTAGGAATCCTAGACCGCCTGCGTGCTGACGGGGCAAAGACTGCCCTCGTTGTCATGGCAAGTGGTATAGGTAAAACAGTCACCGTGGCACTCGACGTCAAACACTGGCTAACCAAAAACCAGGGACGGGTACTCTATCTCTGTCACCAGACGGACATCCTGTACCAAGCCAAGGACACTATGGAAGATGTCCTGGGCCCAACGCGGTCCTACGGTTTCTTCCACGGTAGCGCCAAGGATCTGCACTCGGTCGACTGTCTCTTCGCTTCCTTCCAGACAATGGAAAAGAACTGCGAGGTGTTCGACCCAAGCGAGTTCGCTTACATCGTGGTTGACGAGTGTCACCACGTTCAGGCCGAAACTTATCGGCGGGTGGTGGAGTACTTCCGTCCAAGCTTCCTACTTGGAGTCACCGCCACCCCGAACCGCATGGACCTGCGCGACATCCGCGAAATCTTCGGCAAGGAAGTCTTCTTCCTGCCACTCGATGAGGCACTCGCCCAGAACTTGGTAACCCCGCTCGACTATAGACTGATGATTGACGAGATTAGCCTTGAGGCTCTGCTCCCGCAGAATCTACCAAAGCGCCTCTCGCTCAAGCGGCTAAATCGAAGCATCTTCGTGCCCAAGCGGGACGAAGAGATCGCCCGGATCATAGCGCGGGACGCGTCAGAGTTCGACGAACCAAGGATCATCGTCTTCTGCCCGTCCATCCCGTACTGCAACCACTTCGCTTCGTTCGTACCGGACTCGTTCACTCTTCATTCGAGCATTCCCGAAAAGGAGCGGCGAGTGCGGCTGGAGCTCTTCCGGCAAGGAATGGTGAACACGATACTTACGGTCGATGCCTTCAACGAGGGTGTCGACATCCCACAAGCCAACGTAATCGTCTTCCTGTGTTCAACCGACTCTCCCACAATCTTTCTCCAGCAACTCGGGCGCGGTTTGCGCCGGAGCAAAGGTAAGGAGAAGGTAATCGTGCGAGACTTCGTCGGCAACTGCGAACGCATCAAGATGGTCTACGATCTTTGGGAGAGCGTAGAAGGAAAACTCGCTAACATTGACCACGCGGGACACGCACCGAGCGCAAAGCCCAACCCCATGACACTTGACCTTGACCACCCCGGTTTTAGGGAGAGAATGGTTAGGATGCAGGATATTCTTGAGCGGCTTCAACCGAAGTTCGTCTCAGACTTACCCGAACTCCTAGCCGAGTACTCCCCCAAAAACCTCGAACTGGCAAGTAAGGTGTTAGCGGGGACAAGCAAGAGGCTCTGGTGGAAATGCTCGAAACCCGGTTGTGGGCACGAGTGGCAAACCTCGGGTTCCAACCGTTCATCAAACGGCAGTGGCTGCCCGGCCTGTGTCAGCAAGACCGCCACACCAACAAACAACAACAACCTCGAGGCCAGATATCCGGAACTGGCAAAGGAGTACTCGACAAGAAATCCATTGCTGGCAAGCCAGATCTACCCACGATCAGGCAAGAAGCTGTGGTGGAAGTGCTCGAACCCCGATTGTGGGCACGAGTGGCAGGCCGTAGTTGCGAACCGCACGAGCAGTGGTAACGGCTGCCCGGCCTGCTCCGGCAGGGTCGTATCGAACA
>DATDSR010000048.1:0-18040 GCA_036517855.1 Minisyncoccota bacterium
TCTGGACCCTACCCTTCCCGCCAACAGCAACTGCTATAGTTACGCTTCAGGTGTCGGTACGGCTGCAAATACCGACTACCACATAGGGACACTTCTCGAAAATTTGGGAGGCGTGCCTGCTAACGACGTTAACTGTGTATCTCTAACAACAGGACTTGCTTGTTTCCCAGCGGCCATGGTTAACGGCTTTACTGGTGTGACATCGAAGCTCTACGACCTAAGGAACTAAGTTAAGCCAAAGCGCTTTACAAAAGGGCTCTGCTCATCTCGAGCGAGCCTTTTTTGTTTGTGTGCAATTGCCCGCAAGCCTACAACATCGACGCTTTTTATGTGTATAATACTTACAAATGAAGAAATATAGTAAAGGTTTCACCCTAATCGAGCTCTTGGTGGTTATCGCCATCATCGGCATCCTCTCGTCAGTTGGTCCTAGCCTCGCTCAGCACAGGCCGCAAAAAGGCTCGTGATGCCCGTCGTATCTCTGATGTCAAGAGTCTCAAACTAGCCCTAGAGATGTATGCTAATGATTTTGGTAAGTACCCAGCAGCCAGTGCCACTTGTAACACGACTGTGTTCTACGGTCTTCAGGCTCTTGTCACAGGCAAATACATAAAAAAGATCCCACTAGACCCAACGGCTGTTTCCCCAAACAACTGTTACCGTTATGCCAGTCTCAACTCAACCGTGTTCCACCTAGCTACCGACCTTGAGAACGCATCAAGCAAGCCTACTAACGATATGAACTGCTCGTCGGTTGTACCACTTGTGTGTTTTACTGGCGCCCTCACCAACGGTTTCAACGGTTCTTCGACCGCAGCTCGTTACGACGTGAGGAACTAAGCGTGCTATAATTATTTGGTGAGTTTGTACGCGATATTCTTTGTTCTTGGCTTGGTGGTGGGCAGTTTCCTTAATGTTGTTGTTCTGCGCTTAAACACCGGGCGCTCTATTGTTCGCGGTCGTTCCCAATGTTTCTCGTGCGGTAAGACACTTGCCTGGCACGAGCTCATGCCTCTCGTAAGCTTCGTTGCTCAGTACGGTCGATGCAGATCTTGTAGCGCGCGCATCTCATGGCAATATCCAGCGGTGGAACTTATCACTGGTATTCTTTTCATCCTCGTTGCCTGGCGTTTCGAGTACGCTTATACTGGTCTGCTCATCGTGTTGCCGCTTGCTCTTGTGTCAATCCTTGTTGCTATCACAGTATACGACCTGCGTCACAAGATTATACCTGACGCGCTTGTCTACCCATTCATAGTTTTAACGTTGATATTTCACTACGCTTTCTTCGGTGGTATCCACATCCTCTCGCCGGACTTTCTCGCTGGGCCGGCACTTTTTGGTTTCTTCGCTTTGCTTTGGTTAGTGTCAGGGGGTAAATGGATGGGTTTTGGCGATGCTAAGCTTGTTTTGGGTTTGGGCTGGCTCCTTGGGGCGCAAGCGAGTGTGAGTGCTATGCTTCTTGCTTTTTGGAGCGGTGCGATTGTTGGGTTGGTTTTGTTGTACTTTAAGCGCCAATCTCTTACAATGAAGAGTGAGATTCCCTTCGCACCGTTCCTGATTTTGGGTTCTCTTGTGGCACTGTTCTTTAATCTCTCATTCTTTTGAAAAAAAATAACAAAAAATTTACCATTTACCATTTACCATTTACCATTAAGTCTGGGTTTACTGTCATCGAACTTATAGTTACCACCGGCATTATTGTTGTAATACTAGGAGTAGTGTTTACGGGCTACCCGCAGTTTAAGGCCCGTTCGGCGCTTTCCGCATTAGCTCGCAGCGTCGGTCTCTTGGTGCGCGAGGCGCAGGTCTATGGGCTGGCTGTCAAAGAGTTCCCAGTTCAGGCCGATAAATTTCCACCTTATGGAGTACACGTAAGCATAGATAATCTGCGTGAAATTATTCTGTTTGGCGATCTTGAGACGGGTGAACGAAATGGGATTTATGATGTTGGCGAGGGTTGTGGTACTGTTGGGACAGAGTGCATGAGACGCTTTACCTTGGCCGGGCCCGAGTATATCGACAAGATATGTGTAAATCCTGGGGGTGGCACTGGCGGCGACACAACACTGACCGAAGTTTGCGATATCAATGAATTAAATATTACATTCCGTCGCCCCGATCCGGAGGCCGTCATTATCGTGGATGACCCCAGTCGCACTTATAACGGGGCTACCATCTATCTACGTTCGAAGTCGAATGCTAAGGAGCATCGTGTGGTCAGGGTCTGGATTACTGGCCAAATCAGTGTGCAATGAATGGTAAATGTAAAATGGTAAATGGTAAATGTGGGAAAGGGTTTACTTTGATTGAGTTGCTTGTTTCTATCTCAATATTTTCTGTTGTTACGATTGTAGCCGTGGGCGCACTCTTAAATCTTGCTCGGGCAGCAGACCGTTCGCACGCGATACTTACTGCTATCGGTAATCTTGATTTCGCTATGGAGCAGATGGCACGTACTATTCGTGTGGGTACGTACTATTATTGTAGAGAGGGCGTACACCCTCCCTCTAACCAAACCCGCGATTGTACGTGGGGCAATGGTCAAAGTGCCATGTCCTTTACCGACAAGGATCAGCAACGGATTGTGTATGAACTCAATCGGACCACGGGCAGTCTCGACCGGGAGAATCTTTCTTCAGTGCCGCACAAAATCTTCAGTATTACAGCCCCGGAGATTATTATTGAAAGCATGGCTTTTAACGTGTTTGGCTCGAGTAAATCAGATGCGCAACAGCCGCGCGTGCTTATCCGTATTAAAGGTCACACGGCTATCGCGGGTCTACGCGCGACTGATCAGGTTATTTTCGATTTACAAACTAGCGTTAGCCAGAGGAATCCAGATTTATGATTGATAATGGTAAATGTAAAATGGTAAATGGCAAATGTGAAGCTGGGTTCACCTTGCTTGAGACACTTGTTGCGGTCGCGATTCTCATGATTGCTATCGGCAGTGCTTTTGGTCTTGCCCCCCAAGGTTTAATGGGGGCGCGTTTCGCCAAAAACCAGACAATAGCCAATTATCTTGCTCAAGATGCGCTTGAGACAGTGCACAATATCCGCGATAACAGTATGTTTTTCTCACCCAATCCGGGCGACCCGTACAACTGGCTCTCTGGGTTCTCCGAGTGCCAAGGCGGGAAGTGGTGTACTGTTGATACTATAAATAATACTGTGGCACCATGTCTTGGTATCACGGCAGACTCGTGTCCACCCCTTGATATGATTCAAACCAAAACAGATGGAGGTGTGGCTTACGGCAACGGGCCGCTATTTAGGAATGACCCAACCGTCCAAAACAGTATCTTTAACCGCGCAGTTACGATTGAGAATATTCCAAACAATACAATCGCATCTGGCAACATTGATACAGAGGCCCTTGTGACCGTACGTGTGACATGGCAGGAGGGTAAACTCAAACGGCAAGCGCAAACTGCCGAAACGTTATTTGACTGGTGGACAACATCTAAATAAATGATGAAATTTGTAATTTGCAATTTGAAAAAGAAGAAAGGCGGGTTCGCTCTTTTGATTGCCGTGGTGCTATCGGCCATTATCCTCACAATCGGCTTGTCTATCGTGAGCACTGCGCTTAAAGAGGTGACGCTCGCCGCAACCGTGCGCTCATCTCTCTCTAGTTTTTACATCGCTGATGGTGGTGTGGAGTGCGCACTCTACTGGGATAATATTCGCGGTAATTTTGAAAAAGAAAGCGCATTTGTCAGTGGAACTGCGCAAAACACAATAGAGTGTGGGGGTATCGTGGTCAACAATGTCCCCAACGGGCCATCTGTAAACTTCTGGCTCAAAGATGAGACTAACCTGGCAAAATCTTGTACCAATGTCAACATTAAGTCCGTGTCCGATGGGGCGGATACAGAAAAAGTTTTCTTACAGTCGTGGGGTTTCAACACCTGCGATCTTAGCAATTCCCGCCGTGTCGACCGCGCCATCGAAGTCAAATACTCCCGCTATAAATAAGTAGTTTACTCTAATCTGCTAGAATAGAGGGGTGACCAAACAAGAGGCGAAGGAGCGGATTAAAGAATTGACGCGGGTGGTGAATCACCATCGGTATCTTTATCATGTTTTAGATAAGCAGGAGATAAGCGAGGCGGCTCTGGATTCGCTCAAGCACGAACTCTCGCAACTTGAGAGCGAGTTCCCAGATTTAAGACAATCTGATTCACCTAGTGTGCGCATCGGTGGCAAGCCCTTGCCCGAGTTTAAGAAGGTTACTCATGCCGTGCGTCAGTGGTCTTTTGATGACGCATTCAATGAAGAAGAAATAAGGGCTTGGGATGCGCGGGTTAAGAAAGTGGGAAAGGGTAGTTACACCTGCGAGCTCAAGATTGATGGTTTTAAGATTGTGCTCACATATAAAAATGGCTTTTTTATAAATGCCGCAACCAGAGGCGATGGCAAAGTAGGCGAGGATGTGACAGAGAATATTAAAACAGTTGAGTCAGTGCCCCTGTCACTTGAAAAGCCCGTGGATATAATTGTGGAAGGAGAAATTTGGTTGAGTAGGAAGGAGTTGGAAAGGATAAACAAAGAGCAAGAGAAGAAGGGTTTGCCACTCTATGCCAACCCGCGTAACCTCGCCGCTGGTTCGATTCGTCAGCTTGACCCCAAGATTGCCGCAAGCCGCAAGTTGGACAGCTTTATTTACGATATCGCGTGGCCACCTGGTGGCCAAAAAGCCACCAGGTGGCCGGATACACAAGAGGGTGAACTTAAACTATTGAGCGAGCTTGGTTTCAAGGTTAACCCGCATCATAAGACTGTGGCGGACATTGAGGGAGTAATCGAGTACTGGCACCATTGGCACCTGCCTGCCGGCAGGCAGGAAAGAACAAAGAAGGAGTTGCCATATTGGATTGATGGTGTGGCTGTTAAGGTGAACGAACGCAGTTTGCAAGAGCGACTTGGTTACACCGGTAAGTCACCACGTTTTGCCATCGCCTTTAAGTTTGCGGCCGAGCAAGTTACTACCATAGTAGAGGATATACAAGTACAGGTCGGTCGCACGGGCACGCTTACGCCCGTGGCCCACTTAAGGCCGGTGAGCGTGGCGGGTAGTACTGTGGCTCGAGCCACTTTGCACAATGAAGATGAAATTAAGCGACTTGATGTGCGAGTGGGTGACACCGTGATATTACAAAAGGCCGGTGACGTCATCCCGGATATCATCAAAGTGCTTACCGAACTTCGGCCGAAAAACTCTAGGCCGTACATATTCCCAAACAAGTGTCCTATCTGTGGTAGCGAGGTGAGGCGTGTGCCCGGAGAGGCGGCTCACAAGTGTACAAACAAAAGTTGCTTCGCTCAGAATCTTCGGCGCTTCTACCATTTCGTTTCGCGCAGGGCGATGGATATTGATGGCTTGGGTGAGAAGATTATAGACTTACTAATAGAGCATGACTTGGTTGGCAACTTTGACGACATCTATGAGCTTAAACAAGGTGATATAGAAGTGTTGCCAAGGATGGGAGAATTAAGCGCTAAAAACATAATTGAGGCTGTGAACAATGCTCGCAAGCGTGACTTGTATAGATTTATCTTTGCCTTGGGCATCCCCCAAGTAGGGGAGGAGACGGCCATAGATTTGGCTAATCATTTCAAAGCACTCGATAAATTAATGGCCGCGAGTACTGAAAAGTTGGTCGAAATAGACGGCGTGGGCGAAGTGGTAGCAAGGAGTATCGAAGACTACTTCGCTGATAAAAAGAATGTTAAGTTAGTAAATAATCTCTTAAAACACGTCACTCTTTTAAACCCCAAACCCCAAAGTTCAAAGCTCAACCAAGTTTCAAATCCCAAGGTCCAAAATAAGAAATTCGTTTTGACTGGGACTTTGGAAACAATGAGTAGAGATGAAGCCAAAGATAAAATTAGAGCAATGGGCGGAGAGGTCTCCAGCAGTGTCTCCAAAGAGACGGACTACGTAGTAGCCGGAGCCGACCCAGGCAGCAAGTTCGACAAAGCTCAATCTCTCGGAGTCAAAGTATTAAATGAGCAAGAATTTGTTAGAATGTTAGGGCAATGAAAGCCCTTGATCCAAGGCGATCTAAAATAAATTACCCAACGAAATTATTCCTTGGCGATGTCTGGCGTTTTATCAGACCTTACAAGCGTAACTTTTTCCTCGGTTCATTCTCTAGGTTGGCAGCAGACCTCGTATGGCTTTACCCGGCCGTAGCTGTCGCTGGTATTGTGGATGGCCTGACAGCTGGTAAAGACTCGGGCAATTACTCTGTTGTGTGGACTTATGTATTTCTCTATACTCTGTGTTCGCTTGTTCAGCCAACGCTTAAGAATTACGCGAAAAAGTTATTGTACGAGATATCAGACAAAACCAGTTTAGATCTTGAATTCGCTGCCCTACGGCACATGTTTGCCCTTGATGTGCAATGGCACGAGAAGGAGAGCACAGGTAACAAACTGAAACGAGCCGATATTGCGGGGCGGGGCATGGCTACTCTGATGAGACTGTGGGTCAACAACTTAATTTCTCTTTTCGTTAATCTTGTGGGTATGCCAGTGATCCTCTTCCAGTTTGACCGTGGTATTGCGATTGCTGTCGCGTTGGTGATGGTTTTGAGGCTTTTTGTTTCGCGCCGTTTCTCAACGAAAATTGGGGCATTCCAGTACGATCTTAATCAAAAGGGGGAGGACCTCAACGGACTTTACCAAGAGGGCATGAGCAATGTCCGGACGGTCAAGGTTATGGCGGCTGTCGGTAGTCTGACGAACATCATGTCGAAGGCCGTCAACGATTTCTTTATAGATATAAAAAAATTCATCAGTCTAAACCAATGGCGATCGTTTGTATTGGATCAGACTTTTTTGCTGTTCCGCGTCGGTATGTATATCTACATAGTTATAGAAGTCATAAACGGACACGCCGAGGTCGGGCTTTTCATCTTGGCCACAACGTACTTAAATGCCATATCTGGATCGGTGGACGAATTAGCCAATGCTAGTCAAGAGATTAC
Source organism: Minisyncoccota bacterium (assembly GCA_036517855.1). Classification (GTDB taxonomy): domain Bacteria; phylum Patescibacteriota; class Minisyncoccia; order Phycocordibacterales; family DATDSR01; genus DATDSR01. Next base: position 6,999 of record DATDSR010000048.1, read on the forward strand.
TATTGCTAGGTACAATCTCACTCGTGTTCGAGAGATATTTGAACAGAAAGTAAACACCTCGAGCGAAGAGGGTAAGGTTACGTTGCCGCGAGAGTGGCAGAGGCTTGAGATTGAGCACTTGTCCTTCCAATATGGGGAGAATGAGGTTTTGAATGACATTTCTTTTGAAATCAAGCGGGGGGAGAAGATTGGGGTTGTTGGACTTTCGGGGGCGGGCAAGTCTACGCTCTTTAAGTTACTCCTCAAGGAGTACGAGGATTATAAGGGTTTGATTAAGTTTGATGGTTTGAATTTGCGTGAGGTCAGTCCTAAAGATTATTACGCTCACACGGCCGTAGTTTTGCAAGAGACCGAAGTCTTCAATTTTTCGCTCAAAGATAATGTGACTATTGGCCGAGAGAAGTATACGAAAAGCTCGTTTGATAAAGCGCTTGAGATATCTCACGTGCAAGACTTCCTACACAAGTTGCCCCAAGGTGTAGACACTTTGATAGGTGAGAAGGGGGTTAAGCTCTCGGGCGGGGAGAAGCAGAGGCTGGGCATCGCTCGGGCAGTGTACAAAGAGCCTGAACTTTTGTTACTCGACGAGGCCACATCCCACTTGGATATCGAGAGTGAGAAGAGCATCCAGGACTCACTTCACCAGTTTTTCGAATCAGTAACGGCCATAGTGATTGCTCACCGTCTCACTACGATTAAAGAGATGGATAGGATAATAGTGATAGAGGGCGGCAAACTGGTAGAGCAAGGCAGTTTCTCCAAGTTGATGAAAACCCCTGGGGGTCGTTTTCGCGAACTTTGGAAGAAACAGAAGATATAGAGCTACCTCGCCTGCTCAAGCACTTTGGTTATAAAACTTGTTTTGGCCGTTGTGTAAAGCCCGCGGTCATTGGGATAGAGCTTCGCAAGCTTATTCTTAAGTTCGCCGTACTGTCTCGCCACGACTGGGTGAGACCTTAGATAATCACGAAAGAGCAGGTCCTTTTTCCAAGTTACGCCTCTAAACTTAATGAAGTGTAGATAGTGGGTCCTGCTCTTATCATTGCCTTTGGCAAACAATATGTGTTGATCTGGCCTGCCCCAGTTAGGTCTATGCGCGTAACCGGCCTTGGTCATCTTTTTTATAATCGCCCTGCCTCGCTTAAAGTCGGCCAGACCTACAGATATGTCTATAACAGGTTTGGCAGCAAGGCCCGGGACGGATGTACTGCCGATGTGTTCGATAGCGTGTGCGTCCTTGCCCAGTATCTTTTGCAGGCGCTTCTTTTCTGCCTCAAACAGTTTGGCCCAACTTTTGTTGTGGCTTACTAAGCTAACTGTCCTGCGTTTTAACCCGATAATTTTGGCCATCGTGAAATTCTAACACAACTTGGCGCAAACTGAAGATTTAGGCTATTATTAGGCCTATGCTAAGTATTGAGGAATTGCGGAAGTTGGCTGATTTGGCCAGGATAGAGATGCCCGATAACGAGCTTGAAGAATTGCGTGGTCAGCTCGATGACATTTTGGGTTATGTCTCAGAGGTGCAGAAAGCAGATGTGTCGAGCGTTCCGGAGACAATTATGCCCGAGCTGCGCAATGTTTTTCGCGAAGATGGTGAGCCACACCCGGCTGGCGCTTTTACTGATGCAATTATGGGCAATGTGCCCATCAAGCACAACGGGTTTGTGAAGGTTAAGAAGATTCTTGAGAAGTAATGGTAAATGGTAAAGCGCAAATGGTAAATGTAAAAGACTTAACAATCAAGAAATTCCAGAAGGGCTTACGAGCTGGTGAATTCGGCGCGCAAGAAGTTACTGAGGCGTATATTGCCAACATAAAAGCTAAGAACACCGAGCTCAATGCGTACCTGTCGGTTTTCGAAGACGCAGTGGATGAGGCTAAAAAGATTGACTATAAATTAAAAAGAGGCGACGAGTTGCCTCCACTTGCGGGTGTGCCTATGGCTATCAAAGATGCCTTTATGGTTAAAGGTCGCGAGGTGCGAGCTGGGTCAAAGATTTTACAAGGACACATTGCTACATATGACGCCACCGCAGTGAGAAAACTCAAAGAAGCAGGAGCTATCTTGCTGGGTATGACCAATATGGATGAGTTTGCTATGGGATCTTCGAGCGAGACATCTGCTTATGGCCCGGTGCGTAACCCCATTGACCCTACGCGCGTTCCCGGGGGTTCGTCTGGCGGTTCAGCAGCAGCTGTGGCAGCTGATATGGCAATGGGTGCTATTGGTTCTGACACTGGCTCTTCTGTCCGCCAACCAGCTGCGCTTTGCGGTATCGTCGGTCTCAAACCAACTTACGGAGCGGTGTCACGTTACGGGCTGATAGCGATGGCTAGTTCGCTTGACCATGTGGGTCAGTTTGGTAAAAGTGTAGGAGACGTTGAAACACTCTTTGATGTTATGCGTGGTAAGGACAGTCTTGATTCAACAAGCATAGAAAGTGGGAACAATAAAGTAGAAAACACCAACGGAATGACGATAGGTGTCCCAACCGACTTACCACTTGATGGGGTAAATCCGAAGGTGATGAGCAATCTCAAAGATTCGGTCGAGAAGCTAAAAAGTCTGGGCTACAAAATTAAAGAAGTTACTCTGCCTTCTGCTAAATACGCCTTGCCTTGTTATTACATAATCGTGCCAGCCGAAGTGTCGGCGAATATGGCTCGTTTCGACGGTGTTCGTTTTGGTTTGCACGAAGAGGGTAAGGACCTTTTGGGCGATTATCTGAAAACAAGGGGAGTTGGATTTGGCAAGGAGGTGCGAAGACGAATTATGACTGGGGCGTACGTGCTCTCCGCTGGCTACTACGATGCTTACTACAACACAGCTACTCGAGTACGAGAGTATATGCGTCAGGACTTTAAGCGTGTGCTCAGTGAAGTGGACGCGTTTGTGGTCCCCACAGCCCCCGGACCAGCATTTAAGATAGGCACAAAAAGCACTCGTAGCCCGATAGAAATGTACCTTGAAGATATCTTCACTGCTCCTGAAAATCTAACGGGCGACCCTACCATCTCCGTGCCTTCGGGATTTGTGGAAGAAGAAGGCAAACAACTCCCTCTCGGTCTCCAGATTGTATCGAGCGCAGGCAAGGAGAATGTGATTTTTAGCATTGGTAAGAAGTTCTTGGGCGAAGAATGATAAACTAGGATATGCCAAACACCACCCCACTTGGGAGCCTCGATTTTTTAGGAAGTATTTTTGACTGGTTTGCGGAGGCGCCCATTTTTTTCACTTCGGTTGGCGTAGTAAGTTTTTTTAATCTGTTATGGGCGCTCGTTGTTATTTTGGGAGCGACCGTTGCATATGTGACGTATCTCACCGCCCAGACCGAGCACCATCATAAGGCGCACTACAAGGCATCAGTTCTTGAAGCAAGCACCCACGATGTTTCAAAAAAGCGTTCTGCCGCTTGGCACGATGTAGCCAAGCTCATGGCGAGCGAACAGGTGAGTGATTGGAAGGTAGCCATCCTTGAGGCCGACAGTATTCTCGATGAACTGATCGAAGATTTGGGTTACGTGGGCGCCAACTTAGGCGAGCGCCTCAAGGCTGTACCAAAGGGTAGTATGAAGAATCTCGAAGCCGCTTGGAGCGCCCACAAAGTGCGCAATCGTATAGCCCACGATACCGCCGTGGCTAGTTTAGACAAGCGCGAGGCCATTGATACCATAGGCAATTTCGAGCGCGTCTTTCGAGAGTTTGACTATATTTGAAAACAGGTTAAACTAGAATTTCCGCGGGGTGGAGGAAAAGTATCCCGCTTCTAGCGGGACTCATAACCAGTTTGTCTAAATGAAAACCGTAGGAATTATTGGTGGTCTTGGTCCAGAAACGACGTCTGAATTTTATCTAGATTTAATATTTTCGGCAGCGCAAAAGAACAAAACAACCCGTCCCGGTATTATTATTTCAAGTGTTCCGTTGCCTTACCAAATTGAGGAGGATTTGGTTTTGAGGAGTGAAGGGGCGGAACGCTACATACCTTTTCTTACACAAGAAGCCAAACGATTAGAAAAAGCCGGAGCTGATTTTATTGTTATGCCTTGCAACTCTCTCCATGTCTTTATTGGAGAAATTAGAGACGCTGTTAAGATTCCTGCGTTAAGTATAGTGGAGGAAACAGTAAAATTTCTGAAGCAAGAGAATATGGATAAAGTCGGCATTGTTTCAACTTCAGCGACAATTAAGAATAAACTCTATGAGAATGCTTTCGCAGAAAATGGAATTAAATATGTTACCCCTAACGAACTTCAACAAGCTCGAATGGGTAAGTTTATTCTCAATCTTGTTGTTGGCCAGCAAAAGAATCGTGATCGTGAGGAACTAATAAGTATCATTAACGATTTTGAGGGCAAAGGTTTAGACTGTGTTATTTTGGCCTGCACCGATTTGCAGTTACTAATACCAAGCAATCCCAATCTTAAAATATTCGACACTATGAAAATACTTGCCGATGCGACAGTTGCAAAGATGCTGTCTTAATGTTTACGGTGTATGTTATAGAGAACTCGAGCGGCAAGGTTTATGTGGGTTATACAAATGATATAGAAAGAAGGTTTGACCAACATAACGACCCAGCCCGTGAAAGTTGGGCATCGCGTCGCGGACCGTGGAAGTTAATTTATAGAGAAGAACATAAATCAAGAGCAGAAGCTATGAAAGCAGAGCGCTACTTGAAATCTTTTAAAAATAAGGATACTATGGCTAATTATATCGCGGGGTGGAGGAAAAGTACCTCGCAAGGCTCATAACCTTGAGGATCTGGAGCGTTACCAGACCCCGCGACAAGAGACATGCCGAAACCAGATATAGCCATGCAGTTCGATGCCAAAGAGACGTGGGATTCCATGCTTGCGGATTGCGCTTCCGCTCGGGAAAGCATTTACCTCGAGCAGTATATTTTCGTCGATGATGCGGTGGGTCAAAAGTTTTTGACTGTGCTTAAAGAGAAGGCCGAGCAAGGTTTAGACGTGCGTGTGCTACTTGATATGTTTGGCTCTGCCCAACTATACTTGGAGTCGCGGAGGATTGAGGAGATTAGAAGTTGGGGAGTCAAGCTAGAATTTTTTAACCCCATAGCTCTTTGGCGACTCGACAACCTCTTCCGCTGGTTCTCGCGGCGTGATCACCGCAAGATGCTCTTGGTGGATGAGCGCATCGCGCATATTGGTAGCGGTGGCGTTGGGGAGTACATGAACGCTTGGCACGAAGCGTGTGTGCGTTTGTCGGGGGTTGCCCTAAGCAGTTTAGCTGGTTCGTTCAACCGTCTTTGGCTTGCCCACAAACCCCATAAGCTTGGGCGCAAGAGTTACAACGTGTATCTTGGCCAGGGCCTCTCTTATGTGGCTAGCACACCGCGGGTAGGCAGACGCGTTGTGCACAAGCAGTTATTGAAGGCGATAAAAAGTGCGCGGACGAATGTTGTTCTCGTTAGCCCGTACTTTGTCCCCACTGAACGGTTGATGCGATCCCTGTCAAAAGCGCTCCTGCGCGGGGTGAGAGTGGAGATTATTTTACCAAATGAGTGCGACTCGCGAGTTCTCGACATCGCTTCACATACCTATACCAGGTCACTTGCAAAGAGGGGAGCCCAAGTACACCTTTTCCATAGCATGCTACATTCTAAATACTTTATCGTTGATGGCAGATGGGCTATGCTTGGCAGTGCCAACCTCGACAATATGAGCCTGCTCAATAACTATGAGCACGAGATAGTGGGTCAAAATGACGTGTTAGTGGAGGAACTTACTCAAAATTTCGAGCAACTTAAATCCAGAGCGAGGAAGCTTGATTTGCACACCGACGGAGCGTCGCTCAGAGATCGTTTGTGGGGTCTCTTGGTCCGACCCTTGCATCGTTTCCTATAATTGAAATAAGGCTTCCTTTTTGCTAGCATTACGCAGTTGTCTATTGCGGGCGTAGCTCAGCTGGTTAGAGCATTCCCCTGTCACGGGAAAGGCCGTGGGTTCGAGTCCCATCGCCCGCGCAGTATGCCGACGTAGCTCAGGTGGTTAGAGCGGACGTTTCATAAGCGTCAGGTCGGAGGTCCGAGTCCTCCCGTCGGCATTAGAGATTCTCGGCCGAGATGACTTTAGCCGGTGGTATGTTTGCCAGTACCCTGGCATGTTCGTGCACACTTTCGAAGTGCTTCCCAAGTTCGTGCGCGAATGTGCGCATCGCCACTTTGTGCTTGGCTTGTTTAAAGATGGGTAAATAAGTGTAATACACGAAACGTCTTGTGACCTCTCCATATACTTTGGCCCAGGCATCTAGTTGCTCTGGCAAAATCGAGTAGGGTATAGCGCCTATAACAAGGTCAGCCTTGCCCCACTTTCTCCTAGCAAGGTACTGGGTGGTATCCAGCGCGTCCATTTTCTCAAAAGTAACTTTAGTGCGCGAAGGGTATCTCTTCGCGATCTTGGGGAGTAGTGCCGTGGCACTTGCTGTGAACTTTGCATTTACATCCATTGCTACGATGTTCTTTATTGCAAGACCCTGTTCGTGGGCTTGGCGCAATAGTTCATACACGAATTCGCCCGAGCCAACGCCATGGATGATCACTAAGTTGAGATCCTTCTGCCTGCCAATGCCAGCCGCGATCACGGCCCTGCGTAGTGGGGCCGAGGTGGGGAAAATGCTCCCGACAACCGCCCAATTAGTGATAGCCTGACCGACGAAGAGTATGGGATTCCTAACATATAGATGCCAAAATATTTTCACCGTTTTAATTAAATTGCTGGAGCCGAGACCCGGGATCGAACCGGGGACCTCATCCTTACCATGGATGTGCTCTACCAACTGAGCTATCTCGGCCTACTAGCTTTTTCAAGAACTCCTTGCCGACACCACTTTTCAGATATTTCTCTCTTGCCCGAGCCTCCGACCGAGTGCCATGTTTCTCGATGTAAAACAAGCGCCATGGTCGATACCCCTTCGTTGAGAAAACATACCCTGCATTGTGCTCGCGCAACCGACACTGTGCATCGGTAGAAATACCTACGTATATTCTATCGTTTTTATTTACGATTGCATAAGTTACCATGGATGTGCTCCCTGCCTGCCGGCAGGCAGGTACCAACTGAGCTATCTCGGCCTACTGCCAAACATACTAACTCAGAAGGGCGGCTCTTTCAATGGCTTTGCAGATATTTGGGATTACCGCTAAGATGAGGTATGCAAGCGGACGAGCATCATAGCAAGCTTTTTTCTTACACGGTGCCTGCGTGGGTATTGTTTGTGGTTTTGCTAGTAACAATTGCCGGGGCAAGTTGGAGTTTGGCTTATCTGCGTAGCCCTATATACCAGTATGACTTGAAGGCGCCTGTTGCCGAGATACCTGGCACGGCCGCTCTTGCCTACGGCTCGTCCAGAGCTTTGGCCAATCCAGACTTTTTCGGTAGCGTGCAAAAGCAATTTATAAATGAAAAAGCCAATTTCATCTCGGCCGATCTTGCTAGTATGAAGGTCTCGCTCTACAAAGATGGCAAGCTGGTTAAGGAAGTGGCGATTCTCTCCAAGGGTCGCGAAGGTTCATGGTGGGAGACACCGGCCGGTCTTTATAAGATCGAGAGCAAAGAGAAGAGCCACTTCTCCTCCTTCGGTCGCGTCTACCAACCATGGAGTATGGCCTTTCAAGGTAACTTCTTCATCCACGGCTGGCCTCATTACAAGGATGGCACTGGCGTGCCCGAGGGTTACTCGGGTGGCTGCATCCGTCTCTCTGACGCCGACGCCAAAGCTATCTACGACCTGGCCGATGTGGGTTGGCCCGTGCTTGTCTATGAGCACGACTACGCCTCCGACGGGGCCCACTTCAGTATGGCCACACCCGAGTTTGCTCCGCCCCAATTCCTAGTCGCTGATCTTTCTAGCAACTTCGTCTTTCTCCAGCGTGACTCACAAGAAGTTGTGCCTATTGCCTCCATCACTAAACTTGTTACAGCTCTGGTCGCGGCCGAGTACATCAATCTTGATTCGGAGATCACGATTACCAAAAGTATGCTGGCCACCACCTCGGTCAAACGTTTGGTGGAGGGGGAGAGCGTGAGTGCGTATCAACTGCTCTACCCACTCCTGCTCGAATCAAGCAACGAAGCGGCCGAGGCCTTAGCAAGGCACGTTGGTCGCAATTACTTTATCAGTTTGATGAATAAGAAGGCCGCAGCCATTGGTATGACCCACAGCCACTTTTCTGATCCATCGGGTGCTGACACTGAGAATGTCTCAACAGCCGAAGATCTCTTCGCCTTGGCCAAGTACATCTCCAACAACCGCAGTTTCGTACTCGGTATCACCAGCGGCAAGGTCAAAGACAGCGCCTACGGCGTGCCCGAATTCAAGAATTTGCGAAACTTCAACGACTTCGTCGACACACCCGGCTTCGCCGGAGGCAAAGTGGGCAAGACAATAGCCGCGCAAGAGACCGGCCTCTACCTCTTCGACGTAACCCTCGGCGGGCAGAAAAGGCGCCTAGCCATCATCGTATTAGGTTCCCAAGACCGCAAAGCCGACGCCAGCGCCATGCTCGAGTACATCACCGCCAACTTCCAATAACCCTAACTTAATGTAAATGACATAGCCTTGACTTTGTCAAATGATTTGCTAGCCTATACTTAGCACTGGGCAAGCTTTAGGCCTCACATCCGTGAGGTAGGGAGAAGCCTAGAGAAAGGACATCGCAATGTCAGACTTGATCAAGAACGGCGGAACGCTCTGGGAACTCGCCAAGGCGCTCGTTGAACAGATTCACAACCAAGGAGGAAGCGATGCGACCGCCAGGGCTCTGATTTCCAACGATGAACTCATGGTCAGGATCGCCCAGCTTTCAGTCGGTCCCGTGTGGGAAACGGAGAGGCTGGCGGGTTTCGCGAACCCGAGCACGCTGGAGGTGAACACGGCGATGTCGCTCCTCGACCTTCAGACTTGGGTCGGAGGCAAGGTGAGCGTCCACCCCAACCAGCCCGAGTTCAGCGAGAGCAGGATCGAACGCAAGTACGGCCTCGCCATCGCGCACGTGCCTTGGTCGTTCACATATGACCAGGAGCTCGACGCAGGCGGCAATGGCCCGGGTGGGTGGGAACACGCTGACTACCGCGACCTGCTGTGCTTCGTGGAACACTTCGGAGCCGGGGCACTCAAGCCAGCCCGTCTCGTTGCCTTCGCCTCACGGGCGAAAGGCACTGGGACAGGCGAGCCGACCTTCCCCTGCTTCGACAGCGCCACGAGCCAGAGTTACCCCAACGGCCAGGTCGCTTGGATCCAGAAGGCATGCCGAACACACAAGGAGACGTTCGGCCCTGAGTTCTTCTTCCTCATCCGCGTCCACCTGCCTGAGCCTGCCAAACCATCTCGCCGCGCACTCATGGTAACTCCCGACGGCGGTGTGGTGAGGTTCGCGATCCCACTTCTGAACACACGAGGTTTCGAGGTTGATGCCGCCTACGGCATAGCTGATCTTGAGATCGCCATGCAGAGTCTCGAGACCTACGACATCATCTTCTGGGGTCGTCAGTTCGGTGGTAGGACCACCGACAGACTCATCGAGCAAACCGCAAAGGACCCGAGGTTCACTGGCACGCAGGTCGCCATGAGCATCATGGATTCCCAACACCAGATCAAGCTTGGGTGCAGCTTCGAGATCGATCCCTGGCTCACGGGGAAGGACCTCGATCGACTCCTCGAACAGATCGCCAGCAAACAGAAGTCCTAGTCTCTTTATCACGGCCCGCCGACTAGCAATCGGCGGGCCTTCGACATTTATTTTTTGGAGCCAGCGGTGGGAATCGGACCCACGACCTTCGCGTTACGAATGCGATGCTCTACCAACTGAGCTACGCTGGCTTGCGTTCCTCATACTAGCTTAAAATAAGGCCCGTATCAATCTGCTATAATGGGTAAATGGAGCAAAAGATACTAGACCACTACTTACAATTTGGGACTTACACCTACCCTGGCCTGTATGCAGATAAGCTCAAGGCCGACTTGCCAGAGAGCGTGCGCGAGATAGGTTTGCTGGTTAGGAAGAGAGTTGTTCATCGTTCAACCTTGGTTGACGGCAACGTGGGTACAAATGCCGATTTGCGTTTCGGCGATATGACGAAGATTCCTTGGTGGCGGCAACCTGAGGATGATGTTTTAGTTACAGCCGCAGCGATGCTTGCTGAGTTGTACCGCAGGGATAGCAGAGGTTTTGTAATTGATCGTGCTCCAGAGAATAAACTGGTAGTTACGTGCCGTTTTACCACTGTCTTGTTTGCCGCGGTACTAAAGGCAAAGGGTATACCAACTAGATGTCGGGCTGTCCATCATTATGCCTCGTATTTCGATGATTCTTTTGGCAAGGTAAGTGCTGACCATTGGATAAACCAATATTGGAGCAAGGCTGATAACCGTTGGGTAACTACTGACGTCGATGGAAGCTTGAGTTTTCATGAAGGGAAGAATGACCCTTATGATATGCCGTTGAAACCTTTCGACTTCCCAGCAGATGCCTGGATTGCTATAAGGAATAAAGAAGTTGACCCGGAGTACTTTTATAATGGTAGCGGTCATCGAGGTGCCATAGTAATCTTGTGGTCGCTTAGCTATGATTTCCACGCCATTATGAATGACGAAATCACCTACACCCATGTCATAAATTATGGTCGGTTGGAGAATTTCCCAAAACTTAAGGAAGATGAATTGGGTAAAATTGATAATTTGGCACGTTTGCTCCAAGACCCGGACAAGAACTTCGATGAGTTGAAGCATTTATGGGAAACAGATAAGGATTTTCGACTGTTAACCGGCGGGTTGCTATAAAATTTATGGCCGATAGCGATTCAAAATCTAAGATAGAAGCGGAGATTGCACGGATTGAGGCGGTGATGGCTGACCCTTCTTTCTGGCAAGACAAAGCTGGTGCGCAAAAGACGGTGGCTCGGTATCATGAGTTGAAGGGCGAGCTTGAGGGCGTAGGGAAGTACGATAAGGGCGAGGCAATCATCACTATATTTAGTGGGGCGGGCGGGGATGATGCCGAGGACTTCTCCCATAT
>DATDSR010000049.1:0-39844 GCA_036517855.1 Minisyncoccota bacterium
CGACGGCCCCCTTTGAGAGAGAGAACCCAACCCAGATCATGAGGGCGAGGGCTCCAAGACAGCCACCAACCCCGATCACCAGTTCCGCGAAATTCTTGAGCCTCTTCATCAGATTCCTCCTTGGTTTGTGGCCGTGGCGGATTGCCCTAGCCAAGTTCTTTTGCCGTCTGAAAGAGTAGCAAGTTACTTGACAAAAGTCAAGGGGCGTTTTAGACGCCTTGTTTCCCTTCTTCGGCGGCTATTCTTTTGATGGTGGTGACTAGGACGTCTAGGTTTATGCAAAAACGAGAGAGTTGAGCTCGAAGTTGCTCATGGACTTCTTGCTCACTTGAGACGAAGCCTTGAGAACTTCGATGCCAATGAGTTTGCCAGTGCGGTCAAGGTCAACGATGATGTTTTCATTGACAGGCACAGTCTTGGCAACCTTCTTGCCAGACTGGATGTAGATATACATCGCATTTACCTTTTTATCGTAAGTTATTTTCATACTTTTATTACTGTAACGATTATGTGTAACTTGCCTTTTGTGACATACACCACGGTCAGTTTGTGTTTGCCGAAACTCTTGCCTGCCACAACCGTACCATCCCTTCGCCTTATCGCGGTATCTGGTTTGAAGATTGTCCTCTTAACCTCCTCCGTAGACACGCCTCGTTCCAAAAGTCGAAACTTGGCATGATCGGAGAATTCAAACCGCATTTGTCATAGAGTAGCACGCCCAGAAATGGAAATCCACCTCCCGCAAATTTATCCCCTCAATTTTCATCGTGTAGTGAAAAGCGATGGGTAGTTAACTAACGCTGACTTCTATGAGCGTTTGTTTGATAAAGTCATCAGTGATTTCGAAACCGGGGAGATAATCCACCTTCTCCGAGTAGTTGACGTCTCCGAAATAAGCCAATTGGGTACGGAATATCTTTTCGTTAAACTCGTTGCCAAATAATTCGCGACCCTTAGCCGAAATTTGGCTTAGTGAGTGTTTGTCTTTTGTGATGAAATACAAATCAACATAATCCTTCCACTTGGCTCTGTGGCCCAAAGCGAAAGCCTTCATCGCGGCTAACGTAAGTAAATCTGGCATTTTAATTCTCTCAAAAAGAACCGGATACTCCATTTTGTATGGGTACTCAAAAAAAGTGAGCTGCACGTCATATAAAATTAGTGTGTATTGACTAGGCTCATCGCGCAGGACTCGCTCTATTGGGACATCACGAGAAATTTTCCGTCTTATTTTTTGACTCTCAAATGGTTGACCAGTGAACAAATCGAAGTCAATTGAACGGCGGTGGCCCAGATGGAGCGCGATGGCCGTTCCTCCCACAAGACCGAAGTCGCTTGAAAAGGACGCGACAAGAGGTAAGAGCTTATTTTGATTGTCAGTTAGTATTTCAGGATGCATGAGCGGCAAAATAGAGATTAAAGAAATTAGAAATCCTACTGTCATAATTCGACCGAGGTCGTTTGGAATACGTGTTGAAAATGCCGGCCATTTTTCTTATGCCCAATATGCCAATCAGCTTCTGCACGTCGTCCCAGTCTCCATAATTGAGGGTCGCTTCCACAATAGCCTCCTCGTTAAGGCCGGAGTAATTCTTCGTGTACCAAATCAAATGTGGTCGTGCCTCTATAAACTCGTGTATATTAGCGTCACTCATTCTACTATTATACCACAAATTCCCCATCCCGCGAATCCAGTTTAGACCCCTTGTTTGGATTCTTCGACGGCTATACGCTTAATTGTGGTGACTAGGACGTCGGGGTTTAGGGAGATACTTTCTATACCGTGCTTAACTAGAAGGGCGGCGAAGTCGGGGTAGTCGCTCGGGGCTTGGCCACAGATGCCAATGTACTTGCCGCGCTCTTTGCATTTATCTATCACGGCCACTATGAGCATCTTAACGGCTTCGTTGTTCTCGTTTGAGATACCACTCACTATCCCAGAGTCCCGGTCGAGGCCGAGCGTAAGTTGAGTAAGGTCATTTGAACCGATAGACATACCGTCGAAGATATCGAGGAAGAGGTCGGCGAGCAAAACGTTTGAGGGTATCTCGCACATCACATACACGCGCAAAGTTTTATCAACCTCACGGTCAAGGCCATTCTTGCGCATCACTTCAATCACCTTCTTGCCCTCCTCCACTGTGCGGCAAAATGGAATCATGGGCACCACGTTGGTGAGACCATACACCTCGCGCACGCGCTTGATGGCTTTGCATTCGAGACCGAAGGCCTCGGTGAACTTGGGGTCGTAGTAGCGCGAGGCACCGCGCCAACCGAGCATTGGGTTCTCCTCCGCCGGCTCATAACTCTCACCTCCCAGTAGTTTGCGATATTCGTTGGTCTTAAAATCACTAAATCTGATTATGACATCGTGTGGATGAAATGCCGCCGCGATGCGAGCCACACCTTGAGCCACCTTCTCTACATAATATTCTTTCTTATCTGCATACCCCTCTGTGCGCGCTTCAATCTCTTTCTTTAATTTAGCGTCAGCAATTTTGGGGTAAGCAATGAGCGCATTGGGGTGGATGCCAATGTGCGAGGCAATGATAAACTCAAGTCGGCCCAAGCCCACACCCGAGGCGGGCAAGGCGTGATTCTTAAACGCTTCATCCGGCGAGCCTACGTTAATCATCACGTGGGTACGAGTGGCGGGCACGTCGGTGAGCTTCTCTTCGTTCACATCAAAGGGCAAGATACCATCATAGACTGTGCCCGTCTGCCCAGCCGAGCAATCCACGGTAACTTTGCGTCCGGTCTTGATTGTCTTGGTGGCCTTCTCTGTACCCACCACGCAAGGTATGCCGAGCTCGCGACTCACTATTGCCGCGTGCGATGTGCGACCGCCCTTGTCGGTGATGATGGCGCTCGCGATCTTCATTATCGGTTCCCAGTCGGGGTCGGTCATCTCTGTCACCAGCACCTCACCCTTTTTAAATTCGCCAATGTGTTTGGCATCTTTGATAATGCGGGCCACACCAGCGCCGATGCGATTGCCCACGGCCGCGCCCTCAAGGAGCACTGGGCCTTTGCCCTTCAAAATATATTTGCGGATTACGTTCTTATCTGAGTTGGCGATAACCGTCTCGGGTCGCGCTTGCACAATAAATAGTTTGCCCGTCACCCCATCTTTGGCCCATTCAATATCCATAGGCGAGAGTTTGCCCCGCACCTCGCTAAAGTGCTCTTCAATCTTCTTCCCAAAGCCAGCGAGCTCGAGCACTTCGTTGTTGGTGAGCGACCAACTCAAAGCTTCCTTCGGTGTACACTTCACTTCTTTAATACCGCCAGCGGTGTAGATCATCTTGCTCTTTTTGTTGGAGAGGCGTCGCTCGATAATCGAGGGCTTGCCCTCCACGAGCCCCGGCTTCCACACCATAAACTCGTCGGGTATCACTCGTCCTTGCACAATAAGTTCGCCCAAACCCCAAGTACTCGAAATCACAATCACGCCGTCATAACCTGTCTCGGTATCGAGAGTAAACATAATGCCACTGCCAGCCTTATCAGAGCGAACCATCTTTTGCACCCCTACCGAGAGTGCCACGTCCATATGTGAGAAACCTTTATCGGCTCGGTACGAAATAGCCCGGTCAGTGAAGAGCGAGGCGATGCAGCGACGCACCGAGTCCATCAGTTGCTTGGCTCCGCGCACATTCAAATATGTATCTTGCTGACCGGCGAAGGAGGCATCGGGCAAATCTTCGGCCGTGGCCTATGAGCGCACCGCCACGTCGGTGTCGATACCGTTGCCATAAGCACCACTTAATTTATTGTATGCACTTACGATTTCGCTTTTCAAATCCTTCGGCAGTTCGGCCTTCACAATCGCCTCGCGTACAAGCTTGGCCCGCTTTTGCAAATCTTTAAGCGAGCGTGTGTCGAGACCTTTCAAAATCTCATCAACCTTTTTATCAAGCCCCGTTTCTTTGAAAAAGTGCCGGTAAGCCTTAGCTGAAATAGCAAAACCATTTGGCACCCGCACACCCAAAGGCACCAAAGTGCGATACATCTCACCCAAGGCCGCGTTCTTACCCCCCACCAAAGGCACATCAGCAATCTCTAGCTCATCAAACCACAGCACCAACCGTTCGTCTTTGTTTGGCATAATTTTGTTAAATAATTATTTATTTTGTGGGGCGTTAGTCTGAAACTGCATCAAATCTGTTTTGGCAAATATTCTTGGCGCTGAGCATTCCTTTATCATCCCAATTGAAGGGTTAGCGCCGAACCCTATATATTCTACCGCTTTACCCTTGGCTTTACGAACATATTTAATGGCAGGGATGAGATCCGTATCCGAACTTATAACGATAGCGGTATCATACAAATCATCCACTGCCCCTATTACCAAATCCACCGAGAGTTTAACGTCCACGCCTTTCTCTCTAATCCGGCCACCATCGTACATTATTCTCCCAGACTTAACTTCAAAACCTTCTGTCCGGAGCCCTTCAAGGAACTTCTGCTGACCCTTAACCATTTTGTCTCCTTTCTCAGAATTCTCAAAGTTTTTTACAATCCCAATATAATATCTTTTTGATACTAACATTCTTTCCCCGACCAGATGTTGCACAAAAGCTGAAAAGTTGAATCTTTTTGGCGCTTCTGGCACGCCCATCTCCTTTAACCTCTGATATGTGTTGCTACCATCTATGTAAATTGCAACTACTTCTTTTTTCGTCATGCCATGGTGATTGTACCATACAAAGAACCACCCCTGCCGATTAAGACAGGGGTGGTGCTGTTAGTACCTAAAGCATAGCAATTACAAATCTCATGTCAAGTGGTGGTACAAAGTGTACCTACCCTCTGTGCCTCCTCTTCAGTTGCCGACAATTTGTCGATAACTCAATTCCTTAATTAGAGCAATCTTCGTGGTGACCATATGTAACGTATTTTACCATCAAATTTACAAAACCATCAGCCCAAATGTGAGTGAAAAGAAAAACCTAATTTATAAATGTAGCAGTATCCCACCAGGACTTCGTCTCGCCCTCCCTTAATTTAAGGGAGGGTTGGGGCGGGATACCTATTGTTTCACCGTAGCTAGTATATACCAGTCTGAAACGTTTGCGCCTGTTCGGCCTGTGTCTAACACGTCACCTATCTTTTCGAATGGTGGTAGGGTGTTTAAGTTCGCGAGTTCGGCCTTCACATCTACTCCGGCGGCTTGCATCCTCGCAAGAGTTTCACTATCAACCAGCACCCCGGCTTTAGTGCCGTTGTCTGAACCATCGGATGCAGCGGCCACTAAGAGTTGCTCAGGTGTAACTACGCTCGCGGCTGTTAAGCCCAGATATGAACAACGTCCACCCACACCAGTCACTTTAGACACAAGCAAATGCACTTCACCGCCATCAAGCACTATCGTACCAGGGCCTGCGAGTTTGCCCAATCGCGCTAGTATCTCCTCTGCCCCACCATAAAGCGGCTCATCGATTACCACTGCTTTGTAGCCCAAGCGCTCGGCCTCTTCGGCCATCACCGCAAGCGACGATTCGTTTGAGACAAGCACTTTATTAGTGACACGCTTGAAATATTTCTCATCCTTCGGCGTTTCAACTAAATTAAATTTGCCGGCAAGATTAAACTTAGCAAGCATCGCTTCGGCCTCGGCCGCAGTACTCTCATCGTGATAAGTTGGACCCGAGGCCACATCCTCATAGTGACCGCCTGGCACGTCAGAGAAGATGAGGGACAGAACCTGCGCTGGATAAAGTAGTTTAGCCAGTCCCCCACCTTTAAGCGCGCCAATGTGTTTGCGAATTAAGTTTTGCTCGCGAGTGTTTGCACCTACGGTAAGTAGAGCTTTGTACAAAGCCGCACCATCCGTAGCCTCGCTATCGGGCGACACGAGTAAAGCCGAACCACCACCCATCGCCGCCACTATCACCAAATCTTTTTCAGTAAGCCCACTCGCCACCCTCTCTAACTCCCGCGTCGCTTCTCTACTCTGCTCCCCCGGCATCGGATGATTACCCACAAATGATTGTATGGGCAAACAATCCGCCGGCTCTTTATCTATCACCACTCCGCCAGTTAAGCGCGTTCCCAAAACATCGCGCACAGCACAAGCCGCCCGTGATGACCCTTTGCCAAAACCGAAAAACAAAATCCTCCCCACATCGCGTGTATCTATTATCACATCCTCCAACGTTAAAATCCCATCTGAAAAAGTAAGCGCCTTCTGTACAACTGTCTGCGTATCAATCCCCGCGTACCCCGCCTCAAGCACGGCAAGCATATCCGAACGCAACTGCGAGCTCGCCAACTCACTAATGTTTTTTATCCTACTCATGCCCAAGATCGTTATTAAACAATGAGACTATGCTGTCTACTGTTACACAAACAAAATCCGCCACAGGATATGCCTTGGCAAACCGCGCCGGCACTGCGATAGTATCACTCCACTTGCATTCAAATGCCAAAATATTACCGCCACCCTTCTCAATCATGTCTATCTCCACACCAGACCTGGTTCGCCAAAACATTATTTCTGGTGGGAATATCTCGAGTGCTCCCTGCTTCATACGCTCACTGAAAAAGAAATTCTCAAAAACAAACCCCTTATCAGCCCTCTTTTCCAAATCTGTAAGTGCATCCACAAGAGCGTTACGAACTCCAGTATCTATGAAAACAACCTTGAATGCCTTTTTCAGTTCGTTGCGAGGATTATTAGAAAATGAATGTACAACTTTTATTATGTAGGACTGTTCCATGAATCTCATGTATCTTAAGACTACAGACCTACTCACACCTAAATTTTGGGCCAGTTCATTGATTGAAACCAGTTGCCCTATTTGATAGGCCAAGAGTTTAGTCAGATCCTCGAAAACTTTTGGATTACGAATTGCCTCAAAAACAAAAACATCCTTATACAAATAGGTTGTGGCAATATTTTTCAATATCTCCTTCTTCTCATTAATTGTCTCGGCCCCAACAACAGCAGGATAGGAACCATAGAGCATCAAGGAGAGTAACTCTTTCTTATCTACCTTCCGAACACTATTTACTTCCTCTATCGATAGGGGCAACAAAGTAAATTCGAAAAACCTCCCTGTCATCGGCTCATTAATTTTGTTTGCTAAATCAAAAGAAGATGAACCCGTTGCAATAATTTGGACAGTTTGATATGTATCGTGGAAAACTTTTAAAATACTGCCGATGTTTTGAATCGTTTGAGCTTCATCGAAGACCACGATCTTCTTATCTTTAACCAACGGGAGAAGTTTATCTGGTTCACCTAAAACAAAGTGCTTCCTTACTTCGGCAAGTTGACAGTCAAAATACGCCGCCTCGTCTCCAAAATCCTTTATAAGCTTCTTCGATAAGGTAGTTTTGCCAGACTGTCGGGGACCCAATATCACTATCATCTTGTTCTTAAAGAGGAGCGTGCGGATACGAGGCTCAATTTGACGTTGAAATGTTACCACAGGCCAACTATAACAAATTGCTCTCAAAAGAGCAACTTGTATGTTTCGTAATAATATGGCTCAAATTCAGGCTGTAATTGTGTAGTACTCCCTCCAACTATTAGCACACAACCAGAGGGGAACCCTCTGTGGATAGACCATTTCGTCGGTATCAACGAAATGGTTGTGGATAACTGCGCCACTATTCTCACAAGCAATCTTTGCCTTGTTTAAGGCCGCCAAAAAGTTGCGGTAATCTGTGTATTCTAGAACCCTAGCAAGTTCCCGCGAAGACCAATACTCTCGCCCGTTGTCATCGGTTCGTTTTATAGCTTCAAAAGCATTTTCGGCCATAACCAAGTCTAACATTTACCGAAGTAAATAAGAAAAAGCCCCGAGCCGTGCAGCTCGAGACTTTGTGAATAATTGGCCCATTGTCGGAGGGACCGTTCCCGCCTGCCCGCCGTAGCCCAGGGGCAGAGGTGGGGGCGAACTAGGTATCGCCTTTGCCCCATTTTCCATCTCGCTTAAGAACAAGCGGAGAGCGAGCTTCGAGCCTGGTTTCGAGCTCCTGAATGCGCCTGACAAGATCAAGGGCTTCCTCGACTTGCTCAACGATTTCAGGTTCGTAACCATCGTGAGGAGTTAGGGGATCTCTTCTGAAGAGATCGAGATTCCCACGACACGACCTTTTGTCGCACCGCTCGAAGCCATGAACCCAGACCGAGCCCCCCTGTTGGTGAACAGGGACCCAACCACCATCCTTTTCTACTCGACTTATCACGAAATGCACAAGATCTGCGATGCAGATCCTATCCATGGGATTATGATCCATCATGGGGTTGATGCTCTTGCTGTAAACACGGAGTCCCTTGATTTCCATTTTTCACCTCTTTGGGTTCGTGCGGGACCGACGGGATGCCGGTTTGCCTTCAACGAACTTTCTGGACATAGTTTACGCTAATCTGTCAAATCTGTGGGATTTCGTCCGTTATCTCTAACAGAATTCTGGCTTATCTATTGATTATATTTGCACTTTCAAATGCTTTGTTCGCCTACTTTGACAATATGGAGTCGGTTTGCTAGTCTTGGTTATGGCCACCTATGACACCAATCTGCCCAAGAAGCTCGAGGGTGCTGGTTTGAACGAGAAGGAGGCTCAAGTTTATGCCTCCCTGCTCGAACTTGGCGGAGCGTACCCCTCAAAGATTGCCCAAACGGCACATCTTAACCGTTCCACCACTTACAAAATTCTCTCTACCTTATCAATCCGAGGTTTAGTGAGTGAAGTGGAGAAGCGCAACAAACTTTTCTACCAAATTGAACAGCCTAAAAGCTTGGAACGATTCGCCAGATCGCAAGTAACCATCGCGGAGCGACAACTCGAGGAAGCGCAAAGGTTATTACCCAATATAGAGGGCCTATTTTCTTTATCGCCCAATAAACCGGTAGTGAAATTCTTTGAAGGGCCGGAAGGGGTGCTCTTGGTATACCAATCCCACGTTGAAGAAAGTGAGAAGTATGAAATGCTCGCGGTTAGCAACACAGCGGATCTTCTCAAGTTCCTACCCGAGAAGTTCCGTGATTATTATATAAAGAAGAAGGAGAAACTCGGCATCACAACCCGTGCAATACTACCCGACACTGAAGTTGATACCGATTACAGCAAGAGCATCTATACCCGTTTCCCCAAAGCAATCTGGCCCAAGTTAAAGCATGTAGCTCACAACATCTTCCCCTTCAAAAGTGACTTCACAATTTATGGTAACAACAAAGTCTCGATAATTAACTTCAACGAGCCGCAATTCGCTGGCACCATTATTGAGGACAGGGTCATACACGACATGATGGTTATGATCTTTAACCTCGCTTGGCAATCGGCCAAATCTAAAGGGCGATGATTCCGGCGGTTCAACCGCTGTAGTTACAAAATGTTCTTAAGCGGTTCTCCTTTGGTGAAGGCTTGGATGCAACTCACAACTACCCCAAGTCTTTCGCGGTCGGCTTCGACGGTGTGAAAGGCTATGTGGGGGGTGATCAAGACTTCTGGTCTTTCGATAAGCACGTGGTCCATTACCAGAGCCTTCCAATCATTTATCTTTTTGTGGCCCATCACCAGTTCGCTCTCGTCGCTAAGTTCAGTTTCATCCTCAAGCACGTCAAGGCCGACGTGGCTCACCACCTTGTCTTGGATAGCGGCAAGTAGTGCCTCGGTATCAATTAGGCTCCCGCGGGCTGTGTTCACGATAACCATCCCCCGCTTCATCTTGGCGAAAGCATCGGCGTTTATTATGTGCAATGTTTCAGGCAAGGCTGGCAAGTGCAGAGTCAAAATGTCGGCCGTGTTCAAAATCTCATCGAACGAAAAATACTTCGCCCCGATTTCACTAGCGAAAGCTTCATCAGCATGGGCATCGAAAAGCATAACCTGCATACTAAAGCCTTTGGCAATGCGCGCGGCATTTTTGCCAATGCGCCCCGTGCCGAGCACGCCAATCTTCTTCGCGAACAAATCAAAACCTTGCATGGCCGTCACGTGGAACTCACCCTCCTCTTTGACCTGTCGAGCTGCATCAAAGATGCGGCGCGAGATAGCAAGTAGCAAGGCGAAGGCGTGTTCAGCCACCGCCACCGAACCATAGCCCGGCACGTTGGTTACTTGCACCCCCTTGGCCTTAGCCGCCACTAAATCAATGTGATCGTAACCAGTGGTGCGAGTAACAATTAATTTAACCGATGGCAAAACAGCCAAAACTCCCGCATCGATGTGCGAACCTGTAAATATCGAGACAACATCAGCCCCAGCGGCCTGTGAAGCCGTCTCCACCGTCAACTTATCGGGCACAAAAGCCAAATCCAACCCCGCCACCCCGTCGCTCGCGAGCGACGGGGCAAGACTCTCCCGCAAGTAACCCTCCTCACTCGGATCCGACTCAAATATTACAATTTTCATCCTTGTATTATACACCCGCAATATCCCTCCGACTACGCACAAGGTAAATAAAAAGCCGGGAGCAGGTGTACAACCTGTCCCGAGCTTTTGTGGAAATTTCTCTAAGTGCTACCAACGTCGGACAACAGGCGATTTTGATCCCAAGAGATACCCCATGTACTGCCAATTCACCCCCACCTCACCACCATTTGGGCCGTACTTGGTATTCAGGCCTGGCACGTAGAGCGAGCCCTCACCATCCTCCGGTATCGCGTTGCCCACGATTACAGACCTCCACCCAAAAACAGTTGTGTTTTCACCAAAATGCTTTCGGAAGAAGTCAGTACCTTTGGTCTTAATGGCCTCGAGCTCGATTAGGCCAAGGCAGCCAAAGATTTGACCCTTGCGCACAAGCTCACTATAGAGCATTTGCCCGGTAGCGCCGTAATAATCCTTTTGGCTCTCGTCAAAATACGAGAACAGATCCTTTACATCCAGTTCTCCTGTCACCAACGTCACTAGCGGAGCTTCCAGGTCTGGGCGCAAAACTCTTTTCATCCATGATGGATAGTTAGGCTTCATTGAGTCGTCAACCTTCACCACTGTCTCACTGGTCATGGTACTTTTCTCCTTTGGTTTTCAAAGAACCCTCTGTGAGACCACCACTGGATTGTGATGAGCTCGTGCTTAATTGCGGGGACACCTTCTGCCCCTGCCGTAGAGAGTGGTCTTATTCCACGCTGGCCCAAACCCTACATAAAGGATATCCCTAAACGCCAGCCTTCGGTTCTCTCCGCCAGTACAAATCTCAAGGTAATGTATGTCCGATTGAACATACGTGCCTGTTATATGCTCATCCTCGACGCACTTTTCACTCCAACATCTCTCAACTATTATCTCCAAACGAGTGTTGTACCCGCTAGACAGAATCGCCCCTACAACTTCGCCCAGCTTTTTGCTGTCCATGCGTCCTCCCTTTCCCTGTTTTCAACTACCGAATCTGGCATAAGCATAGCATTCTGTGCTGTATCTGTCAACTGTCAGTGTGGCTAAATACGGCCATATTTCGTAGTCTATGGATAATAGTGTTGACGAGTGCTCAACAACCTGTATGATTGGGGCATATGTTGGAAGCTGGGCTAAATCGATTGGGGCTGAACAAACATGAAATTGAGGTTTATTTGGCCATTTTGCGTACAGGCAAGAGCGCTCCCTCGCGCCTATCCACTCTCACGGGCATCAACCGCACAACTATATACAGCATTGGGCGCAAGCTTGAGAAGCTTGGCTTGGTTGGCTTTGATCAGGGTGGCAAAACAACTTACCTATTAGCAAAACCACCAGAGGCCATCGAGGAGATTTTGAAAAAAGAATCGAGCGAGCTTGAGGAGAAGCGCAAACTAGTTGGACAAATTAAGGATGAGCTCGCGACTATGCCCAAGGCTCAAGGCTACTCTGTGCCACGCTACAAGTTCGTGGAGGAAAATGATTTGAATGATTACTTATACAAGCAAGGCCCAGTGTGGGGCAAGAGCGGCCAGATGTACGACAACACTTGGTGGGGCTACCACGACAACTCATTTAGTGAAGCCTACGGCGAGTGGATCAAGTGGACGTGGAAGACGGGGCCCAAGGATCTTAAAGTGCGCTTCCTATCTAACGCATCCAGCGTGGAGACTTATCTTACCAAACAATTCCCCGAGCGTCTCACGCGCGTTTGGCAAGGTAACGAGTTCGACACGTCGCTATGGGTTATCGGCGACTTCGTGATAATGGGCCAAACGAGAGTGCGCCCACATTACCTGGTTGAGATAAACGACCCGGTGCTTGCGAGGAACCAAAGGAATCTCTTCCAAGGCATCTGGCAAGGCTTAGCTGTACCATTGACTATTGACAGTAAATAGTCAATGGTGGTAGGATGGCTCTATGACTAGAGAAGGGCACGAACGGGTTCTCGCTTATCTGCGGCAAAACGGCGAAAGCCGGGTTGTTGATATCTTGCATCACCTGCAAATCAGCAAGCAGGCGCTACACAAACAACTGGCTTCTCTTATTTCATCCGGCCAGATCCAAAAGAGAGGCAAGGCGCCCAAAGTTTTTTATTCGCTTACGAAAGTAAGCACACAGAGCGAACAAGTAGAGGCGGTTGAACCTGCGCTTGAGAAATTTGTTAACGAGCACTACCTCAACGTCACACCAGACGGACGCAAGCTTCACGGGTTGGAGGGCTTCAAAGTCTGGTGCGCCAAGCACAAACTGCCACTTGAGAAAACCGCCCGGGAATATAGACAAACTCTTGGGCCATACTTGAAATTGCGTAAAAACAATTTGTTAGACGGCACCAAGAAGATTGCGGGCACGTTTGAAAAAATGTGGCTTGATAAACTCTACTACATCGACTTTTACTCAACCCCACGTTTCGGCAAAACAAAACTCGGCCAACTTGTGCTCTATGCCAAGCAAAGTCAGGATAGGAAGATTATTGCCGAACTTATAGCCGAGATTCGAACTAACATTCTTAAAGTGATAAAAAGGGGCAGATACGATGCTATCGGCTTCGTACCACCCTCAGTCAAGCGCGAAGTGCAACTAATGCGAGAGCTTGAGCGTGGTTTGCAAACAGGTTCACCAGTTTTAAAAATCGAAAAAATCTCAACACCCGTGCGTGTGCCCCAAAAGAGTCTAAACAAACTCGCAGACAGAATCGAGAATGCCAAAGCAACATTTGTGGTTACGGATAAAAATCGCTTCAGCAAAGTGTTACTTATAGACGACGCCGTCGGCTCGGGAGCCACAATGAACGAAATTGCGGCCAAAATCAAAGGACGTGGTGTCGCCAAGATAGTGAACGGCCTGGCCATAGTAGGCAGTCTTAAAGGCTTCGACGTTATTAGCGAAGTGTAGCCATCATGAGTATTGTTGTAACATATTACTCTTTCAGCCCAACTCGGGCGGATAAGGGTTGGGCGGAGCACGGTGAGCAGGACATTAAAAAGCTTAAAGATCTTTTCGTCTGGGGTACAAAATATAATCTTGAAAATGAGATGCGACTTAGGGTGACAGCGGAGGTGAGCGCTAAATTCGAACCAGCTCGCAAATCTTTCAGGGAAGAAATATTCACTGATTTTAAAAGCAGGGGGTTGTACGTCCCGAAACATGAGTGGGAAGACGAAAGGCCCGAAGACCTGATGGAATATTTGGCAAACTACGGATGTGTATATGACAAGGGTGTTGTCCCACCGCAAGAAGGGGCGCGCTTCGAGATGCTAGATAAGCCCACCCAAGACGCATACTACGCCCTTGAGAAGAAGTGCCGTGATGAAATCGCAGAAGAGATCTTGAAGGGCAATGCTCAAAGAGCACGGGATTTAGAGGGAGCACCCGAGGAGCCCGTGAATAAGCAAGAGCTCATGCACGAATTTCGGACGCTTGATCTTAATTATGGGAGTGTGCAAACTGATGCGTTTGAGGAACCGAAGTTAGAATATCTTTATCTTGGTACTATATGCGAAGTGTACGGGTTGAGATTAGAAGACGGTGTGCCAACAAAGGCCGAGTGGATTAGGCTATTTACGATGTTAAGCGGAGATAAAACAAAATTAGTAGCAAGCAAGGTTGCGAAACAAGCAGACGCATATGATAAGCCCGAGGAATGGGAGGGACCAATCATTGATTACCTAACCACGGTCAGATACATTGTAGAGGATTTGAAAGCAACAGACACCGCAATGTTTTATCGCGAGTATGACGGCGGATACCCCGGCAATCCAAGTAGTGTAGACAAACTATTGACCGAGCGTTGCCTCAAACACTACGAGCAGTACAAAAAGTCCTTTACCATAATCACCTAGGTAAAATGAAAAGGCGGCGGGTGTTGGCCCGTCGCCTTTTTCATCCTTTCGTTATTTCCTTGAGAACTGCCGCCGTCATCGGCCGACATCTTAGAGACCGAAGGTCAGGCGCACCTGCGCCTGGAAGCCCGTGGCCGTGTGCTGCAGCCAAAACTCGGGGGCGCCGAAGCGCTTCGCGCCCGGCACTTGAACGGTGACCATGGGCTTGTGGGCCCAGGGGCCGGTGCCGAACTGGAAGCCACCGTAACCACCGCCAACCGTGACGGGTCCGAGAGCAACGCCGAGGCGGATGTGGTCGACTGCTATCTGCCAAGTCGCTGTCTCGGTGAGCGGCAGGTAAGGGAGCACCGCCCCGTCAACCTTCACGCCCTTGCCGAGCGCGAGCTCGCCGAACACCAACGGCTGGAAGTACCACTCGCCCTTGGCTGCGTGGTCGCCCGTGGTCTTCATCACCTCGCCGATGACACCCAGCACCCCACGATCGCTGGCGTGGAGGATCCGACCGACGCCCACACTGACCTCGTGGTAGCCGGCGCCGCCGAAATCCACGAACGTGGTGTCCAGGATGGTCTTCCCAAAACTATGGGAGACGTCAACGAACCTGAGAGTCGGGCCCGTCTCCATCGTGCCGTAGCGGACGAGAACAGTCGTGTCCGCAGCCACCGTGGCCTGTGCGAAGAACGCGAGAACCGCCAACAGAACCGCAACCGACGTGATCTTCTTCATGTAATGCACCCCTTTCAAGGGTCTTGAGGTTTGGCGGGAATGCCCAACCTCCTGCTACAAGTATAGCAGTTAATCTACTCATTGTCAAGACTCGTGGGACTTTCGACTCTATATTTAGAGCCGTATTATTGGTAGTTTTGCATCTTCTGTCGAGAACTATTGACAACACACGCGAAACTGCTAAGCTAGCGTCATGGATACAAGCGGCTCAATATCTCCCCTCCTCACCCGTCTAGGCTTGAACGACAAGGAGGTCAAAGTATTTTTAACTTTGCTTACGCACGGAGACCAATTGGCGAGTGGCATCGCCCGCTTCTCGGGTGTTACTCGCACACATGTGTACGACATCGCCGAGTCATTGCACAAGCGTGGCCTTGTGACCGTCACCGAAGTGCGCGGGGCAAGGAGATACGGGGCGATAAGTCATAACGGTATATTAGAATTTGTCGCGCAGAGACAGCAGAGCTTTGCCAAACTTGAAAAAGATTTGACCGAAGCGGCTAGTGATTTTAATGCTCTCAAATCAAGCACCCAGCCCAAGACCCAAGTGCGCTTCTTCGAAGGGCCCGACGGTATTAGGCAAATATTAAACGAGCTTCGGATAGATATGGAGAAGTCGAGCGAAAGGGAAACGGTAACCGTCTTCCCCGTTGATCGCTTAGCCAATGGGGTCACTAATTTCATCGACGATATGCTGTACATCAACTTACCGCAACTGAACAAACGCGACATTATCGAAGATGGGCCGCTAGCGCGAGAATATATCGAGAGGTGTAAAAAAGGTCCGGTGGAGCACCGCTACAAAATTTGGCCAAAGGAATGGGGCGAGTTACTCACCGACACGGTGTGTTGGGGAGACAAAGTTGAGATATCAGATGTGGAAGATCCCAAACACGTCTCGGGGATTTTAATCACCAATCACGCCTACGCCAACACCTACCGCCAATGGTTCGAACAGCTGTGGGATTCATTGCCGGATAACAAGTAGCCACACTACTCAAGTGTTTGTTGTGACTACCTTAAGTTTACGAAGGGTACTGTATCGCCCATCATGTAGGTGGGGAGGGTACCGTTCCATTTCTCCACGGCTTTAAGATTTACATACGCGGCCCCGCCTTGCTGTTGTATGGCTTGGGCCTGAATGCGGATGGCCTCGGCCTCGCCTTTGGCTGTGGTCACGCGCTGTTCGGCTTCGTACTTGATTTGCTCGAGCTTGTTCTTGGCGGCAAGGGCGTTCTGCTCGGCCGTTACTTTAGCCTCGATAGCCTCGTTGAACGAAGCCGAGAAGTCGAAATCCACAATCGAGAGTTCATCTACTACAATATATTCCTTAGTTAAGCGCTCTGTAAGGGCGAGCTTGGCGTCCTCCTTTACTTGAGCTCGCAAAGTAATGAGCTCTTCGGCCGTGTACTTGGCTGTGACTGCCTTGACTGCCTCTTGAATTGCCGGGTCGATAATCCTTGTTTTGTAATCACTGCCGATGGACTGCCACAATCGATTTACGTTAGTGGCATCAAGGTGATAGTTGAGTGCGACCTTGGCTGTAACAGTTTGCAAATCCTTTGAGGCAGCTGTGGCATCCACTTGCTCCTTCTGCGTTTTGACGTCGAGCTTCTCTACCTTTTGGATTATAGGCAACTTGAAGTGCAAACCCTCTGAGAAAACTGTGTCCGAAACTCTGCCCAAAGTAAGCACCACTCCCCGCTCGCCCGCGCCCACAATGGTGAAAGAGCCGAAAACAACAATGAGAGCGACCACAATGATAACAAGCTTCTTCAAATGCTTCTTCAAAACCACCCCATCATCCTGATCTTTGAAAATATCCATAGTCTTTAATTAGCCACCCAATAATCTATGAGGCCAAGACTACGCCGACTTAGTCAGTTAGTCAATAGTTTAGTCCGCCAAAATTACTTACCGAAATATCGCACGAGGCTGGCGAAATCATCGTCGAGAGCTTCTACACTCCCTTTCTTTTTATCCAAGAACATGACTGCTGTATCAAGCAAATGCTTCATTTGGTTACTATCCTGCATAACTATATTGTCGTAAACAAACACCTTGCCATTGTATATATCAACACAAAAAATACCTCGGTCGCCACTTAGGCGGTCAATTACTTCGGGGGTGAATATCTGCAAGGCCTCAATCTCGTATCCACTTGTCACATACACTTCCAAGCCTATGGCCTCATAAGACTTTGCGAGCACCAACTTATTGGGATTTATCCTCCACATAGGCATTGTATTAATATCTACGCCGGTAGCCTTAACCAAAATATGTGGCGCAACCACCTGCATGATCGATTGCACAACCGTGTATTTATCAAGATAAGTGAACATCTTAACCCTGTGGTCTCTATATACTCCATCCATTACATTAGAAACGTCATTGCCACCACCATAACGCCGGCCAAACAAAACCGCACGCAATGATGGCGAGCGACCATGGTAGCGATAAGACAAACCTGTCTCCTGAGCAAAAGCCCTAAATGGCAAACTACGTTTCCGCTTTGCCCGTCTGGGAATTTCTTCCAGCAAATAAACGCATATCAATAAAGAGACTGCCAAAATTAGGCCGAAAAAGCGTTCCATTTAGGCATTTTACCACACCCTGCTACTCCACTTGCGAATACCACTCTATCTTGCGGGTGACTCTCATTACTATTGCTAGGACGACGAAGAGGAGGACGGAACCGAAGAGGAGGGCAAGCTCTTCGAGTTGTAAGATGATGTAGAGGTACACGTAGAGGGCGATGAGCATGGCGGCGATGAGGTTGGCTCGGTTGCCGGTCTTGAGCACGAAGCGCGAGTAGTTCCACACTAAGCCCACGGTCATAATGGTGGCTAAGATGTAGGCCCACATAAAGCCGATGTTCTCGGCGAATGAAAGCAAGAGAAGATAAAACAGAACGAGGGCTATACCTATTAATATGTACTGCATTGGGTGGATGCGGATTTTCGAAATTACTTCGAAGAGGAAGAAGGCTAGGAATGTGAGTGCGATGAAGAGGATGGCGTATTTAGTAGTGCGATCAACGAGAGTGTAGAAGTCGACGCTCGTAAGCAAATTCACACCCAAGGCCGATTGTTTGAGAGTCGATGTGTCCACCCCGTCCTTCTCCCACACATTGGCGTAGGGCCTGCTCAAACTCGAGACCTGCCACTTGGCCCTGAAGCCATCTTTGCTAAGTTTGCTCTCGGCCGGGAGGAAGGAGCCGACGAATGAAGGGCTCTGCCAGGCCGAAGTGATGGCGATGTTGCTCTCTTTGCCCACGGGCACGAACTCGAGCACGCGCGAGCCTTGGAGATTAAACTTGAAACCGAAATGATACTGCGAGTTAGGAGCCACGGAGAGATCACTGTGAAGCCCCTGGCCGGTGATGGCTTGGCCATAGTTGTACGTTACCCCGTCGAGAGGTGGATAAAAGGGCGTGGGCATATAGCGATCTTTGTAGTAGCCCTCCTCGCCCGGCACACCTACAAATAGGAGCGTGCCTGACTTCCAGGCTTTGTCGGTCCCGGCCCAGCTGAACATTGCTGGTTCAGAGATACCGCGGGTATCGGCAAGCGAGAGTGAGACGTGGGCTTGATTCCAAAGTATGGTGTTGTTGGCCGGGCGAGAGGCAAGCTCGTCAAGCAAGGCGGTGTTGAAGTCGGCCTCCACCACAATTTCCGCGGTGTAAACGGTTGAGCTGAAGATGCCGCGCTTCTTCTCTTGCGGAGTGACTTTTGCGTTGGCATTAAACTTCTCGGGCAATAGATAAATCACTTCTTGTCTAGTGCGATTGACGTTATCTTTGGCATCCCAATAAGTGGAGATGTAAGGGATGGTGAGCACCGGCCCGGCCACCAGCTGTGGCGCGCCCCACTTGTCGGCAATCTCTTGATGCACCTCCTGCTGACGATTCATCCGCTCGCTCACAAGGCTTGAGACGAAAAAGGAAGAGAGCCACAAGATAAGCATAAGAAAGCCCACCCCAATCATCTTGGCCGTATTCCCCAAAAACCCGCGTTGTATCTTGTTAGTAGGTATCTCCATCAGTTGTACTCTATATTACTCCCCCAACCCCCGCAAGGTTGTAGGATTGCACCAAAGAATTCCTTTATCCAATGATTCTGTCTACTGCTTCTAGGAGTGCCTCGCGGGCTTCGCTTACCTTTTCCTCTGCAGCTTCCATGCCGAGCGAGCTTCCCTGCTCCATCTCACGCTCATGGCGCGACACAGCGTCTTCAAGCTCTTGCACTAAGCGACGCACTTCAGCTTTTACCTCACTTTCCTTACCATTCTCAACAGCCATAATTTATTTGCTTATGCTTATAACGATATAAGTATAACTTATTTGCCGGTTTTCAATCTGTCACTTATACTATCTATAATATGGAAAGCGAGACAGCAGATTGCCCGGCATGTTCGAGCAGTAAAGTTCGTAAATTTTTATACGGACTTATCAGGTTTAAATCAGATGAGGCTATGGAGAAATCAAAAGAGAAGTACGTCCTAGCCGGCTGTATCGTGAGGGAAGATAGCCCAGCCTTCCATTGCGATAGTTGCGGAAAAGATTTCGGCAAGTACAACGAGCCGAAACAATCCCAAGCTACTCAATAACACGCCAAAATGTCCAACATCCGATGTTGGACAAAACATAATTTGATCTTGTGGTAAGATAAGCCCAGAAAGTGGAGGGGTCGAGAATGAGTGAGGTCATCAGCCAAGACAAGTGCCGATGTGGTGGTAAATACACGGTTATGCAGGACGGCCGAGGGCGATATTACGTGGCCTGCGGTTCTTGTCGCAAAAATCGCGGTATTTCCAGGCGCGATAGAGCCGACGCCATTAAGTCGTGGCAAAGAGGTGAGCGCAACTACTTCACCTCATACACCCCATAAAAGCATGGACACGCTATCCCGCCCATTCAGGAACTAACCCGCTCGGCTAACCCCGAGCGGGCATCGTTTTATTTCTCATTACCCGCCTTATCATCCAAACGTTTGGCTTGCTTTTGGTCTAAATAATTTTCCTTGGTAGCCACCTTTTTGCCGGTCTTTACTTCAATTTCTTTGCGGGCGTTGCCGGCGACTTTACCGCCGTCTTTAGCATCTCTTTGGAGACGAGACAAGCCTTTGGAATCTCTGACTTGGGTGAGTTTAGTGGTTGTAGCTTCTCCGAGCATTGTTAAAATTAGCTCGAGTTCGTTCATGTGATCGCGAGGATTATCCGGGTTACCCAAATTCTTAAAATCTTTAATCTCCTTAGCTGTCATTTCGAAAGTGCCTTGGTAAATTTCGTTGGTCAGTATGGCAAAATCGAGACCTTCTTTCGCTCCTCTACCCTTCCATTCATCCGTGAGCGTATTGCGGACATTAATGCCTCTCATCCGTTTGGCAATCCAATCTTCCGAATACCCCTTTTGATCGTAAATCCTCTTGGCTCGCACAATGGCCCTCTCTGGGTCCTGTATTTCTTCAATCCGCTCCTGCCCAACTTTTGCTAACCACTGCTTGAAAGGCTCAGCCTTCGGCGAAGGAATCGACTGAATAATACGGAAAATGCCCTTTAAATCAGAGCAGTTCATCCTTTGCATCCCACCCTTGGTAGGCACGTCAAGGGTATGTACAATCTGTACCCACCCTTGACCAAGTTCTGGGTCTCTGTCCTTAATTCGTTGTATGTATTGTTTGACGTCGCTGGACTCAATAAGAGCCTGTACCACATCCTCAATAACTAAGTACCACTGGTCATTCTGCCAAGTCCGCCGAACCTCCTTATCTTCAAAAATCGCAATGTTTTTTATCTTCTTTGGCTTCATTTTCATCCCTACTATTTTACCACAATCTCCTTATCCAGACGTTTAGCTTCGGCCCAGGAGAGTTCGAAAATCTTTTTCATGGCGTCGGCAATCTCTTTGCTCTCGATGGTCACGCCCAATTTATCCTTCCACGAGGCAATCATCACTTTGTTATCGTAAATATTTATCTCGGGCGAGAATGAAAACTTTTCTCTCGGGACAAAAGCTATTTCGCGCTTCTCGACTTTGCTCAATTTCACACGCGCTATGCCCTCGGGTGAAACTGGGATAATAGCCCTTATGCTAATCCCCTTGTCAGCTCTGCGCTGGTAATACTTAGGGAAGTAGTTTGGCAAGCCCGCGTGCATGTCGGTAACCGAGGCATAAGCGCGTATCGTTTCGTGCGAAGTGAGAGTATCTTCATAAACGTATTTTAATCCCTCCTCTCCCTCATAGAAACGTACTACCGGCCGGTCTGAAACATTATGCGTTGACTTAAGTTGTGGGATGACTTCCTTAATGTTGGCTAAATTAATTTCTTCACGCTTTATTCTCTCACCAAAATATTTTTCTAAATTCTCTGGAGACTCTGCCCGATACTCCTGTTTTGGTTCTTTACCGAGCGCGGTCACCAAATGCTTATCTGCAAGCGAAGAAAGAATGTCGTAGGCTGTTGTCCTATTAATTCCGGCCGAGCTCGCAATCCTAGCAGCCGTGCTTTGGCCCAATTGCAAAATGGCAAAATAAACCCGAATCTCTTTGTTCGAAAATCCAGCCCCCTGCAGTATGTTAAAAGTCGCGTCATCCACGTATCAAGCGTAGCAAATCACGCACTTTGTGTCAATATTATCCCACAGATTCGTCTATATCTGCTTTCTGTGGCTCTATATAGCCGGCTATTACTACCTATTTTGTGGACTAGTATAGACAATTTATAAATGCATGTTATGATTTCGCCAGAATTGAAACCCTAGAGTAGCCAAAGGAGGCATCATGGCACCCAAAGGATACGACAAGTACGGACAGGCTTTCCTGGATGCAATCGAAGGAAAGTTCGAGTTCCTCGCAGAGGTGGATCTGCTCTGCTTCACGCACTGCATCATGTGCTACGTAAACAAAGGAGAGCTGGACGTTCTGTTCCCGATCGGAACGGTAGTTGTCGAGACGGCCTGCTGCGGCTTCGATAGTGATATCGAGAAGACGTTCCAGCGGCTGAATCCGAGAACGAAATTCATCTTCTTCAGAGGACCGCAGGAGGAATACAAGAGCAACTTGGTCGATATGCCCCTGCGCGCACCGGCAACCGGTTTCATCGAGGCCCCGGATTACAAGGAGCGCATCGCTTCGAAGATCGCAGACAAACTCTGCGAGGCCGGTGTTCTCCGCAAAAAGGAGTAGTTATGATTGCAAATCCCCTTGGGCCAGCCGCGGCTCGAGGGGATTTCTTTATTGATTAGAAAATCCCCCAGGGCCACGGTGGCCCCAGGGGTTATCTCTGGACTTGGAGTCCTACTCCACGTCCAACGTCTTGCGAGCGTTCTCGAGAACTTCAGTACTTGCGGCGGCCTCGTCACTCGACTTTTTCAAGGCCTCTTCGATCTCCGTGAGCCAGCCATCAGCTATATCATCCGCAAGCCTTCTCGCTATTGCAAGAGAGATTGCAGGCAAGTCACCGCTCGTCTGGATTGCGATAACCTTTTCCGAGGCTTTGAGTTCCTTCAGGCTAGAGATGCGGGCCTCAACCGCGGCAGTCCAGATGGGATCAATGGCCATGATGTGGGCTTGGCTACGTGGACTTTTGGCCCAACACAACATAAAACCCTTGTCACCTTTTTGCGGCCCACGCGAGATGTAGTAACCTCTCGGCAGGGCAATATTGCCTCGACTTCTCGCCACACTCCCGAGGCGGCCGAGTAGTTCTGATGCCACAACGGTTGCGGCAGAAATGAGTTTTTGGCTTGCGCCGGAAAGATCACTGCCGACCCGTTCGAGGCGGTTAAGTGCGTTAAGGAGCTCGCTCATAGTTTTTCCTCCGCGGGTAAGGTCCGCCGACCGTCCAAAAATACCATATCACACAGTCACTAAATATGCAAGTGCGTCAATTGTGATCAAGTTGAAACCCCCATGGCCACATGACCAAGGGGGTTGTCGGTTACCTTACCAGATACATTCTCTGGTAAGGGCAGTTGTCGGATTCGCAGACGTCACAGTAGTACGGCCCTGTCGGCCAGTGGACCACTGTTTTGTCCTGCTCTTCCGATTCCTGCTTGAGTTCTCTGGTCACAGCGAGTTGCTCGTACGCTTCCTTCCGTCCTGCCCGCTTTGCGGCGAGGTGACGACGGGAGGAGCGCTTGGACTCGCTGATCGGGAACTGGTCGGGGCCATCGGCCCCTGTTGCGTACATACCAACCTCGAGCGAGAGTTGTCTCTGGTGGATTTACCAGTAAGTCACCCCTGCTTTTTAATCACCGACGCGCACCTCCGATTTGTTTCGACAGATGATAGCCCTGTCTGCGAGTATACACCATCGTATTGACATTTGTCAAGGAGTTTGATAAACAGAAGTTGTGTAAGTTCTTTCAATCAGGCTTGAAACCAGACCAAGGAGGTCTCATGTACAGGGCACTCGTTGAGAAGTTCAAACCCGCCATTGGCTCACTCTTCAAGGCGGCTGCTGACTTGGCGGTGATACTCGACCATCCCAAGACACAGGAGTCTCCTTCACGTCCGCGAGCATTCAACCCGCTTTGTGCCATTTTTGTGCAAAAGGGACTTGAGCCACCGCCTAGGGAGGAAAGGTTCCGCGATGAGCCCGCGCCCAATTATGCGGAGCTACCTTTACCCCAACCGATTGACCAGATCGGTCCCGGCGCAGTAGTTCGCGTGCTCATTGTCGACGACGACGAGTTCGACTACATCAAGTCAGCACTTGCTCTCGTCGGCGTTCCGAATCTCGAGGTGCAGTTTTTGCACTGTGATGAGGAGAGGGTCGATCTCGAACAGTTCGCCGGCGAAGTGCTTGCCTGCGAGCCTCACATCGTACTCATGGATGAGTTCATGGGTAAGAACTGGGGTCACCTCTTGGTTCCGGTCATCAAGGCAAAGGGTGGTCAGCAACCAATTTTCATCGCAAACTCCGGCACCAAATCCACCGACCTGGAAAAGGCGGGGTGCATGGGGAGTTTCGCAAAAGGCAAGCAACCGCAGAGCATGCTCTAGGCTATCCGAGAGCTTGCTTGAACTGAGGAATCAATGACGGACGGCGAAAATCGGCTGTGGGAAAAGCTCAACAACGGGCCCGAGTGCGTTTGTGGCAATACACTCGACACGCGGGATGACCCGAGTGTGTACCCGTTCTGCACTTACTGCGGGGCGCGAAATCCGTTTTACTACCCCGATGGTGCTGTCATCCCTCCCAACCATCTCGATGATGAGCTGAGGGGGGAACTGGCTGACTGCGAGCTTGGCCACCCGAAGAAATTCGAAGCGATCGCCGAGCTCGATGAAGAGGACATGGAAACCTATCGAGAGCAACCCTTCTGCGAGCTCTGTGGCCAAAGACTCATCGGGGTCATCGGCCTCGTGTAGTCTCACGCTACCTAGAATCCCCTTGGGCCAGCCTCGCTGGCCTCGGGGGATTTCTTTTTTCAATTTAGGAAACGTAACAGCCCCGACCGCTTCGCCAGTTGGCGAACGCAGTCGGGGCCACAGGGTTACACGAGAACAAGATCAGCGGATTCGGCCAGGGCCTGGCTCTCGCAGGCCACCACCTGAATTACGTGCGCCACTTTGGCATTCATAGGGTGGAGCTTCGCCTTGCAGACGAGCTCCGAGGTGAGGCGCCGACCGTGCCTCTCCCACTGCCCTCCGGTAAAAAGCATGGCCCGCGCCGCTGTGGCGAGCACCACGAGAGCGATCTCCTCCCCCTTCCTCGCGATGAAGATTTTGAGGAGGTGGTCGATTGCTTGCCGAGGGCAGATACCCGTGAGCGTGCCGGCGAGCTTGGTGACTTGCTGGGGATCCGATGCTACCCCAAGCAGTCGCGCAAGATCCTGCGCGCAAGGTGTGTATGTGGACATTGTTCTCCCCCTTCCCTACTCACTTGTTTTGCGCTGGGTTAAGGCCGCATCCATGGTTCCCAACCCAAACGCTCACCACCGCGCTTCACCATCCGGGCGGGGCGCACGCTGTAGTCGTGGTACCTGCGCCTCGGCTCTTGCACCTGCGTGACTTCCTCTGGTTCCTCGACAACCGCCTTCTTGCGGAATGCCGGGATGAAAAACGCGAGCACTGCGAGCACGGCCGAGATCTTCATTTGCGGGACCTCCCCTCGTTTTCTGATCTTGTTATTCTCGACGACCTTATCTTCATCAATTTTAGTTCGCGTGCAAAAGTAAGCGAAATATTTGGCCAAACTATTTTCCCAAACTCATTTTCCATGGCTCTGTATATGCATTTATGCGCTTGCAATTTGTCGTATCTTGCTTTACACTTTTTGTATGCCCAAAGACGCGCTTGATCTTACTAGCTTCGGCTTGAGTGAACACGAGGCCATAGCATATATGGCAGTGCTTGAAGTTGGGCCGGCCACTGTGGCCGAGATTGCGGCCAAAGCAAGGACAAGCCGCCCAACAATCTACGATCAGTTAGAGAAATTACGCGAGAAAGGTTTGGTGGGGGTGCAGACCCTAGCCAAGAGAACACGTTACGTGGCCGAACCCCCAGGCAACCTAGACACCTGGCTCGGCGAGCAAGCAAGGGAGATTGAGAACAAGCGCACCCTCTTTAGAGATTTACTACCCAAGATCGAGCAGCGCTACCAGCCCGAACGGAGAAAGAAAACGGTGGTCAGACTCTTCGAAGGTAAGTACGGCAACGAAACTTTACATCAGTCTTATTTGAAGCAATACAAAACTAAAGAAGTCCTGAACATCTACAACATAGACGAACTAATGGACGCATTCAGCGACGCCGAGCGCATCCTCTCGGGCAAGAAGCGTAGTAAGCGCCTCGATGAGGGTATCCATCAGCGTCTCATCTACACAAGTAATCGTGGAGTAAAACTCAAGGCGCTCGATGCGCAAAACTTGAGAGAGTCCAAATTCATCGAGCCCAATGTCTTCCCCACCGGCCTTAACGTCACCATCCAACAAGAAGTAATTATCTTAAGGCGCTTCACCCCCGACTTCGCCAGCATAGTGATAGAGGACCACGTCATCTCAAGCGCCCTCACCAACTGGTTCAACTACTGTTGGAATTACATCCGCTAAAGTTTCTTTTGTAAGGTTGCATTACTTTAGACGTCTGTTACAATGTATGGGTTCAATATAACGCAAATATTATGGCTACAATCAACTTCTTAATCCCCGATGTACTCAATAAGCAGATAAGCAAGACCATCCGTAAGCGCGGCTTTGCCAGCAAGGCCGAGTTCTTTCGCATGGCCGCTTTTAATTACATAAACGCCAAAGAAGATGTTACTGTCGAAGAACGACTAGCCGCTCTCACTCAGGCAATCAAAGAAGAGGTGTCTCGTAAATACAAGGGCAGGAGACTCCCGTCAGCACGAGAACAACTAGCCAATCTCTAGTATGCGCCAGATTGTCTTCCTTCCCCATTTTCTACGACAACTCAAACCACTACTGAAAAAATTCCCAGATCTTAAAAACTCTGTCGCGGACACGCTAGACAACTTCACACCCGAAACGCACATACTAATTGCCGAAGATATTTACAAAGTGCGTTTGAGTACAAAGTCTCTCAAGCGGGGCAAATCTGGCGGCTTTCGTCTTTACACCTATTTCTTCGAGCTTAACGAGCGGATTGTGCCAATCACAATCTACTTTAAGGGTGACAAGGATAATCTAACCGCCAACGAACTCGGTCAACACGCCCAGATCATCCTCTCCGAGCTCCAAGTCACCTCTTAATCGGCTTGCTCACGCTCCACATAAACTGCCACCAGGTGCGAAAGGCATCGGCGATGTTTTATCTTTGCTAAATTTTAGACCAAATATTATCGAACATGCTCGACATTGTTTGCGAAAATTCTTCGCTATCAACCAAAAAACCAAATTTGGTTGCTGGAGACGAGAATATGATAACGCGTGAGTCACACAAGACAATGGTGCTAGCAATTTTCAGTTCTGCGGGAGCAATTTTAAGCTCACGGAAACTACTATCGGAATATTTATATTTTTCAGTAATATCGTAAGACCAAATACTTTTACTCCTTAGTTTGCGAGCTTCCCTTTCCTCAAACCAATTTTTTACAAACTGTTCTCCGAAAAGATCGAAGACATTGTTTGTAGGCACAATAACTCTAAGCTCATCTCCCCTACATTCTAATATATTCCAAGCAGCGTTTTTCATCTCATCCAACCCTTCAAGAAACTTTATGCTCGCCGGTACCTTCGTTTTTGTTGTAAGGTCGTGTAATTCAAGTGACAAATTTTCAATATCCAGAGATAGGATCTCGAGGTCTTTCTGTTTTATTGAAAGATTAGTTTTCAATCTATCTATGGGTTCTGGGGTAAATATTTGCTTGCCTCTTGTACCAGCAACAGAAACCAGCCCAATTTTTATCAGAGACTCAAGGATGTGATAGGATAAAGCCCGGCCTAGCCTAGCTTTTCTTGCAATAACACTGGCTTTGCTTGGACCAGTTTCAAGAGTTGCCACATAAATCTCAATTTCACTATCAGTTAGACCCACCCTTGCCAAGATATCATGTAGTTTAGAAATCATCATTTTGATGTCAATCTAGTAATTACACAATAGTCTATACACATAAAGGGTGTTTGTAAATAGCCAACCAATTGTGTAGTTTTATTGTTGACATTTAAGTGGTCCTAGAATATATTTGCTTCAGAAAGGAGAAGGTGTAATGTCTAGAAGCACGATCGACGATCCCAAGCAATGCAAAGAGGACGGGTGCAACTCCACCCGACTAGACATAGTGGAAAAAGAAGTTATCCACGAAGAGACTGGTGACCACCCGTATGACTGGCACAATCACATCGAGACTGCGGTCTGCGAAAACGGGCATACGGACAGGTACACAAGCTTCGAGAAAGTGAGTGGTAGCGAAAAAGATCACTGCACCGCTGACCGTCGCGCCGAGTAGGTTAGCAAAGCGTTTCACTTGGCAGGACTTATCACGCTACAACTTTCCCTCCAAATCATAGCGTGAGACAAATCCCCTTGGGCCCAAGCGCCCATGGGGATTTCTCTTTTGGCACAGAGGACGGACCTCTGGGGGTAACCGTGGCTTAAATACTAGTGTTTTGCTAATTTAGCTCGAGTAATTCAGGTTACAAAATCTGTAAAGTTGTTTTTGTTGATTAGTTTTACTTCGGCTTTGTAATCGGCTACGAAAGATTTGGGGGGTTTCATTTTCTCCTCACTCCACTTAAATTCATAGCCGGTTATTTTGCCCTCTCTTTCCTCGACATAATCCACCTCGCCACTCACAGTACTCCGCCAAAAGAATTGATTGGCAAACAAAAGCTCGTATTGCAACTTCTTCTTGCGCTCAACTACGCAAAAGTTCTCCCAAAGCGCGCCTATGTCATCGCGATTTGATAATTCAACATGCCTCTCGATTAGACTATTCCTAATTCCTAAATCATAAAAATAGATCTTTTGCTTTTTGCCTATCTCTTTTCTTGGGTTTCTCGATAGTGCTTGTAGCCTAAAAATCACAAAAGATTTCTCTAGCAAATCTATATACCTACTAACAATCTGTGCTGACACCCCTAGGATAGTTGCAAGTTCATTCATAGAAACTTCACTGCCAACTTGATGAGCAAGCAGTCGGAGCAGTTTTACAATTAGTTCTGGTTTTCTTATATCCTCATAATCAAACAGGTCTTTGTAGAGATACTGCCCCGTGATGGTTTGCAGTAATATTTCCGCTTCTTTATAAGACTTAGTTACAATATCGGGATACATCCCGAACCGCAGAAACTCTTCGAGCCTTGCCTGGGCATCCCTCCATGAAAACGTATCTACAAACTCAGAAAATGAAATGGGGTACAAAATAAATTCCAAGGAACGGCCAGTAAGAGGTTCGTTGATTTTGTTGGCCAGATCAAAAGATGACGAGCCTGTTGCAACAATTTGTATCTCCGGATATGTATCCACCATCAACTTTAATATCGTACCAATATCTCTAACCTTCTGTGCTTCGTCTAATACGAAAAAATTACCCTCACCTAAGAAATTCTTTAGACTCACTGGGTCCTGTTCTTCAAGTGCCATCTTATTTTTCAATATCTCACAGTTTATATACGCGTTCTTGCCCCCATATTTTTCAACGAAAATTTTGGCAAGGGTAGTCTTGCCAACTTGTCTAGGCCCGTAGAGCACGATTATCTTCCCTTTAAATAACCACCTTTCTATTACATTTTCTAGTTTTCTCTTAATCATACCTGCATTATAATGCTTAATATTACAACTATAGTATAGAAAACTTGGTTTTAGTCAATACGAGCCTGTGGATAACCAACCTTACTTACCTTTGATCGGCTTGCTCATACCATCCCTAATTAACCTCTACACACTACCTTTGTCGAGTTCTGGGTGGTTGGGGACGGTGAGGGTTTGTTTGAGGCCCACAATCATTCTTTTAAACTTAACGTGGCTACCCTTCTGAGATTCGACAGTAAATCCAAATGAGGCGAGAATTGCGAAGATATCTTTGGCAGATAGGACTTTGAGCTTAGGCATAGGCTCTCGGCAACTCAAAATTCACCAGCACGGAGGGCTCTGGGCCAAGGTCGAATTGGGC
Organism: Minisyncoccota bacterium; assembly: GCA_036517855.1. GTDB lineage: Bacteria > Patescibacteriota > Minisyncoccia > Phycocordibacterales > DATDSR01 > DATDSR01. Next base: position 29,504 of record DATDSR010000049.1, read on the forward strand.
GAGGTCCTCACCTTCAAGCTCCAAGGCCAGAGCCTCTTTAAGGTTGAGTGTAAGTTCATCAAGCGTCAGACCTTGAGTAACAACTGGCACGTTAACTCCCTCTGCCACGTAATACTTGTCACCCTTAGAAATATTGAAGTAAATAATGCTTTTCATAAGCACACAATAACACAGTTGCTACCTTTTGCCCATTGTTTTACCATGGAATGCCTTACGAATATCGCCTAGTTGGCGGTCGGTGACCCCAACACCAGAACAAAGCTCGGTGCGGGGCGCGCGTAGGTTAACTCTTCCCCCTCATTGTTTTACCATGAAATGCTTTGTGGATGTCGCCAAGTTGACGGTCGGTGACATGAGTGTAGATTTGGGTGGTTGATATGTTGGCGTGACCTAAGAGGGCTTGGACGGAACGGATGTCGGCGCCATTCATTAGAAGGTCGGTGGCAAATAAATGTCGCATACCGTGGGGGGTTATCTTTTTGCCGATGCCGGCTTTGATCGCATAGTGCTTGATGAGGCGCTGGACCGAGCGCGGGGTTATGCCAAACAAGCTCTCCCCTGCTATGTCTTTGCGCTTATTTAAGTAAGCCTTGAGCGCCGACTTGGCTGTGTCTGAAACGAATACAACCCTCACTTTGCCACCTTTCCCTCTAATCGAAAAACTCTCTCTTGTTAAGTCAATGCTATCTACTTTGAGATTACACAGCTCTGATACGCGCAGGCCGGTGCTGAATAGAAGCTCTAGAATGGCTTTATCGCGTAAATTGTCAGTTGGGGCGGCTAGTAAGCGCTCTAATTCGGCGCTAGATATGAGGTCCAAGTCACGCTGTCCCGTCTTAGCGAGCTCTATCTTATTTGGGGCCAAAGTCGAGATTTCACGTGAAAATAGGTACTTAAGAAACACTCTCAATGCTATTACGTAATAATTTTGGGTGTTTTTAGCCAGATTCTGCCTATTTAGCCACAATCTAAACGCTCGGACAGCATCCTCTGTGATTTCACGTGAACCACTGATATTCTGAATATCTAGGAAGCGAGAGATGTAACGATCATAGTTTTCAATGGTTTTTAGACTCCGACCTTTTTCGATTTCCATATATTCTAGGAACTGGCGCTTTAGGCGCTCTATCTCGCTTGTATTGCTAACATTTTGCGACATGTCTTATATCGTAAATGTTTAATGGTAAATGGTAAATGTGACTTATCCACACAATGTCCTTTATACCCATTGCGTGTCCTTTATTGTCCTTTATACTAGACTCCAGGACTGGTCTGCGCGTTGAGAGTTTATGAGGTGGGGGACTTATCCACACCTTTAGTAAAACTCGCAGGAGCACTGGCAATTGTTTACATTATTGCCCGCAATCCCGACGGCACTCTGGGTTTGAGGTCTTAATACAAGTTGTGGGAGTTTCCTCCTTAACATCCCGCAGCTACTTGCGAACCCGAGCGCAGCGCTTATGATCTCTTCGGAGACAGTGGCACAGGGCTTGGGCACGCACACACTGGGCCCAGCTTTTGCGTCTCTAGCGCACCACTCCCTTTTTCAAATATGAGTGGCACAAGCAAGGGCCCTTTCGTATTTGCCGATTCGATTTATCGAATCGAGCACCCTGCGAAGCTCGCGCAGCTAGATGCGAAGCATGGGTATAACAAACCTTGACAAGCTTTTAGCATAAGAGTAACTTTGCGTACAGACAGGTCTCAACGTCCTTTGAGGAAGGACACGCACGTGCCGTTGCACGGACCTGTCTGGACAAGAGGATTCACTTCCGAACCAACGAGGAGGCGCGCACGATGCACGCCAACAAGGTGGGCGAGGACCGGAAGTCGATCAACTCTGCGGGGGATTTGCCGCCGCCCTAATCCAGGAAGGAACACAGAAGCAGCGCACTAGGTGCCGACAAGCAGCTCCCGCCGGGAGCATAGAGCACCGAAAGGCGCGGACCAAGGCCCCCACATGTCTAGTACATGGAGGGGGCCACAACATTTGTGTCAGATAAAATAGTATGCTAATATCTCCCCATGCTTGCTAAAAAGAAAAAGCAAACACTTATCAATAAAGCGAAGGTTCACGAGACGGACACGGGCTCAAGCCACGTGCAAGTTGCGCTTTTAAATGAACGCATTAAGCAACTTACAGAGCACCTAAAGAAGCACCGCAAGGACACCGGCTCCCGCAAGGGCCTGCTCCAGCTGGTTGCCAAGCGACGCTCGCACGAGCGCTACCTAGCAAAACGCAAGAAAAAATAGCGTTTTGCAATTTTAATAATGAGCAATTTGCAATTTGAAAACATTTCAACATTTGGTCATTGTTTGCACATTGCAAATTCTAAAATTAAATCATTTAACACATGGCAGTCGTAAAGCATAACGCGCAGAGGGTAGGCATTTTCATAGACACAGCGAATCTCTATCACTCGGCCAAGAATTTATACAAGTCCAAAGTTAACTTCGGCAACGTTGTTAAAGAGGCTTTGGGCAATCGCACGCTCATACGAGCTATCGCCTATGTGATAGCAACCGAAGGGGGAGAGGAGAAGGCCTTCTTCGACGCGTTGGCTAAGATGGGCATTGAGACGAAGAGTAAGGAGTTACAAATCTTTTTCGGTGGAGCTAAGAAGGCCGACTGGGATGTGGGCATCGCAATGGACGCTGTGGTAATGGCGCCCAAACTCGATGTGGCCATCATCGTCTCTGGCGATGGCGACTATGTACCGGTAATTGATTATTTGAAAATGCAGGGCGTGCAAGTGGAAGTGGCGGCCTTTGGCAAGAGCACCTCAAGCAAACTGCGCGAGGCGACAGAATCCTTCCTAGACCTCTGCGATGCCCCTCAAAAGTATTTGATGAGAGGCTCCCGCGCTTCCTTCCCCAAGGCCTCGGATGACAAAGTAGAAATGAGAGTCTCGCTCCCAGACGAAGAAGGGGTTTAATAAATAATCTAGCCCAACAATGAAGGAAGACGCGTCGGCATTCCCGTTACCAAAACCAAGCACGGAGCCCATACCCATTCGGGTGGGCGAGAGGGAGGAACTAGAACAGCGTATTTCTAGAGACACGAAAAAGCAATTCGATGCTTATAGAAAACTAAGTCCGGAGGCACTTGCAGCCAGGGAAAAGGACTTTGAGACCACGGATGAGGGCGTCGCGAATGATGCACAAGCTCTGATACGAGGCAACCGCGGCAAAGAAAGGGCAGTCCTAGTTACGCAGACCGGCATAGACGCCATTGACAGAGAACTAACCGAAGAGAAAAATCCAGAAATGATCAAGCTACTAAATGCCGCTAAAACTTACCGCCAAAGACTAGTGATAGCCTGCGAAGCCTCGATTTGACAAAGTTTTGTAAGAGCGTAGTTTGATATTAGGTCAGATCATTGACCCGAAGCTCTGGCGAAAGCTAGCGCGGCTGCGGGGAATCCGCCCTGCCAGCAAGCGACCTCTCGCCACAGCACTTCTACTCTTCGAGCCTTATAACTGTTCTAAGCTCGACTTCGAACAGTTGCGACGCCCGAGGACGACAGAGGTTCAAGTATGTGCGAAAACTTGAAGTGGGACCGTTTGGAACAGTCGTGCCCGTGCAGAACACCGTTCGCCGACTGCGCCCAGTGCAAAACGGCCGCAAGTCGTTGGATGCGTCATCCGGGAGGAGCGTCTCCTCACGGCTTCACCATCCTCCAGGACAACGAGGGAAAACTCCACGTACACGAACGCACGCCAACACAATGCGCGCGCCCGGAGATAATCCAGCGTGTGATCCAATACCGGAATACCGGCGGTGGACAGTGGGTTGCTGCACTCTACGTGTCCGTAGGTGGTGAGCTCATCGCCCTTCACGCCAATCTTCCTGTCGACGACTGGCTCATCCTCATGCCGTACGAGGACCAATCGCGCATCTGGGAAACCCCGGGACAGGTCTTCGACGGGTCGCACAAACGCTCTGGTGTAGACATCATGCGTGCCCTACGCGCCGAAAAGGAACTGATAACCGTGAAATTCACGGCGTCGGGGCTTACAGCGGCAGTCATGGCGGGATTCGATCAAGCGTCTACCAAAACACGCTCGACAGCGGGTGAATTGGCAATCCTGCAAGCAATGGACGAGTCGCTCGCTAGTGCGGGGGAATTCGAGGGCCTACTCTCGACCTTGCGCCACACGAACGCGGGTCTTCGAGCAATCGCTACGAGGTAGAAGAGCGAGGGCACCCTGCACGCGATAGCAAGCGTGCGGGGGCCTTTTAAATTTGTGGGAAAAGTGTAGAGTAAGAGAGTTATTAGTAACTGTGGCCTCTGGATTGATAGGGCGGTCAGCTACGAGGCTGATACTCTAAAATCTGGAGGGCACTCATACATGCGATGACAAAAAAGGAGTTTAGTATGGATTTGGCGGGGCGCACTTTGACCGCCACTTTCAGTGATTTGGCCGACCAAGCCAACGGTTCAGTGATGATGCGTCAGGGCGACACGATAGTGCTGGTGACGGCGGTGATGGGCAAGATGGACAGGGCGGGGATTGATTACTTCCCACTCTCTGTTGATTACGAGGAAAAGTTTTACGCGGCGGGCAAGATAATGGGCTCGCGATTTATCAAACGTGAGAATCGCCCAAGCGATGAAGCCGTCTTATCTGGGAGAATTGTGGACCGCACTATCCGCCCTTTGTTTAATCAGGAGATGCGGCGCGAGGTGCAAGTAGTAGCCACCGTGCTCTCCATCGATGACATCAACGACCCCGACACGCTCGCGGTTATCGGAGCTTCGCTTGCTCTGGGCACCTCCGACATCCCGTGGGGCGGACCGGCCTCGGCTGTGCGCATAAGTGGGATTGAGGGCAACTTCCTCGTGAACCCATCGCACGCCGACCCGGCGCGTAAGCATTTCGAAATACTTGTGTGTGGAGGCGGCCCCTCGAGTGCCTCGGGGCAGGCAACAGTGAGTATGATTGAAGCCGAAGGTAGGGAAGTGGCCGAGCCCATCGTAGAGGCGGCGCTCACTCACGCTGTTGGTGAAATCGAGAAGATCCAGGCTTGGCAAAAGCAAGTCATGGCCGAAATGGGCAAAGCCAAAGTGACAGTGCCCACAGTGGCCGTGCTACCCGAGCACATTGCGCTCGTGCGCGCGAGCGTGTGGGGTGAACTGCGCGACACACTCTTCAACGGCGCGTTTGTGAAAGCCGACACAAGTGGCGTGCAAGAAAAATGGAACGCTGTGTTCGCCGAGAAGTATCCTGATCAAGCCTCGAACAAAGAATTAATCGCAAGAATTTTCGACACGGCCACGGATGAAATGGTACACGAAGAAGCGATTGAGAAGAGCCGGCGCCCCGACGGCCGCAAGTTCGACGAGATACGTCCTCTCTACACCGAGGCTGGCGGACTTAGCCCAATAGTGCACGGCGCGGGCATCTTCTACCGCGGGGCTACTCACGTGCTCTCGGTGCTCACGCTCGGTGGACCTGGCGACGCCCAAATTGTGGAGGGTATGGAGGTGAGCGAGAAGAAGCGCTTTATGCACCACTACAACTTCCCCCCATTCTCGGTCGGCGAGACAGGCCGGATGGGCGGGATGAATCGTCGGGCCATCGGCCACGGCGCACTCGCGGAGAAAGCTTTGCGCGCCACATTGCCCGATGACGTGACCTTCCCCTACACCATCCGTTTGGTTTCAGAATCAACCGCGAGCAACGGCTCCACTTCAATGGCTTCCGTGTGCGCCTCAACCCTCGCATTAATGGACGGCGGTGTGCCCATCACTCGCCCCACAGCTGGCATCGCAATGGGACTAATGATGGAAAGCTCAAACACCCAAAGTTCAAAGCTCAATTATAAAATCTTAACAGACATTCAAGGTGCTGAAGATCACTTTGGTGATATGGACTTCAAAGTTGCCGGCACAAGCGAAGGCATTAGCGCCATCCAACTTGATATCAAAGTTGGCGGCATACCCATTAAGATTTTGTTTGAGGCCCTCGCCCAAGCACGCGAGGCGAGACTGAAAATTCTAGAGAAAATCAAGGAGGCCATCCCTGCCCCTCGCCCAGAACTCTCGCCCAACGCCCCGCAAATCCTAATTATGAAAGTGGCCGAGGATCAGATTGGCCTCGTCATCGGTGGGGGTGGCAAAACCATCAACAAGATTATCGACGAGAGTGGCGCTGATGTGAACATCGAGGACGACGGCTCCGTCTTCTTCACCGGCAAGGGCGGCACAGCCGAGAAGGCTCGCGAGATGGTCAAGGAGCTCGTGACCCCGCTTGCCCCAGGCACCAAGCTTGAGGGCGAAGTGGTCAAGCTCCTCGACTTTGGCGTGGTGGTGAAGATCGGCTACTTCAACGAAGGTATGGTCCACATCAGCGAGATCGCCCCCTTCAGATTAGACAACCTAGACGGTGTGCTGGCCATGGGCGAAAAGGTCCAAGTGATGGTCCTCCCCGAAGACGAAAGGCGCCCCGGCAAGTTGAGACTCTCCATCAAAGCCGCCGACGCAACCTTCGCCGAAAGAAAAGGCCTCAAACCCGGTACCAACCCCCTCCCACCCCCAAGGAGAGATGATCACAGAGGCCCACCAAGACGCTAAGCAAGTCTTAATCTGAAAAAGAAAAAGCCCGTGAGCAGGTGTGCAACCTGTCCCGAGCTTTTGTGGAAAACGAACCTTTGGGTTTCATCGTTTTATTCGATGAAGCTAGCTCTCGTGGCAAAACTTCGCACACGCGCTTGACGTTGTTTGGACCTTGAGGCTTCCCCCAGGCTCTCAACCCCCGTGATGACGCTGGCAAGGTTCTCGCACAGCGGTAGAGATTGCTCGCTCTACTCGGCCGTCCGTACAAGCCCCGAACGAGGGCAAACCACCCGGTGGCATACCCACCTCCTTTCGTACGGATGTGTCGTTAGTCGTCAATCACTTCGACTGTGACCCTGACCTTGCGACCGCTAGAATCAGTCTCGACCCTGCTGGTCGTCCGATGCTCCTCATCGAGACCCAGCCGGTTACGCTCTTCGCGCACCCACTTGTTGTAGCCCCGTACGCAAGCTCGGCTATCCTGCATCTTCTCGTAGTACCTCCGAACTTCGCGGTCATCGGAATTCAGGCCCCACTCGATATCCTTATCTAGCTGATCTCTGGCCATTTTCTCTCCCATGGTGCCGGTGTCACGGCGGATGGTTTGTTTTACTCAATGAACTTTCTAGAGATATTATCACACGGATTTTCTACTCTGTCATATTTGTCGACATATACCAAAACTTGCCTAAGTATGTCTATGCTGTATAATGGTTCTGTTGTCGGTTTATTCGACACTTTAGCGTAATTTTATGAAAAATCGAGAAAAATTACTTGAGGTGCTCTTGGGCACTGGACTCTCGCCTAACGAGGCCGGAGTCTACTTAACCGCCCTTTCACTCGGGGCGACTACGGCCCTGGCCCTATCGCGAGCTTCGGGGATTAAGAGGACAACTATATATAGCGTCATCGAGACGCTGAAACAGCGTGGGCTAATGGCCGAGGAGCTCAAAGGTCTCAAAACTGTATTTGTACCCAGTGACCCACTCAAACTCAAAGAAGTGGCGGACGAGCGCAAGCAACAACTCGAAACAAATATGAGCGAGTTCTCGACTTTATACAACCTGCGAGACGAGCAGGGCACGCTCCGTTACTACCAAGGCCTCGAGGCGGTGAAGGGTGTCTACGATTCCATCTTACGTGACATCAAGCCCAATGAGTTTTATCTCGTAATTGCCGATACTGAACATTGGCAGAAGTTGGATCAAAAGTATTTCGACTCTTTTGTCGATCGTAGGGCAAAAATGGAACTAGAAATGCGCCTACTCTTCACAAACTCGGGGCGCGCCCAACATATGAAGAAGTTTGAACGCAACTTCAATCAGAAGGTTAAGATATTGCCGGAAGGCACGGTTTTAAGTGCCAGCATAATCATCACCCCGCAAAAGATAGTCATTCATCAATACAACCTGCCAATCTCGGCCATCGTCATACAAACCAAGAGTGCCATCCAATCGCAGAAGGAGATGTTCGAGCTGATATGGAATAGTCTGCCGAACGACTAGCCTGAAACGGTCTTACGTTTACTTAATGTATAATATGAACGATGGAAAACGAGAGGATAAATAATACTAAAGACGAGCTGTCGCCTCTGCGTACTTACAAGCAGGATGTGGCGGCGGGGTTGGGGACGGAGGGCACTTCTATTGCTTCTATTGCTATGCAGGAGCAGAAGAAGCGGGAGGAGGAGTCTCTGTCGGGAGAGAAGGATTCGCGCTTGAGTAAGCGCCTAGTGGTGATTATCGCGGCACTGGTGATAATTGGGGCGATGGTGCTCTCTTTCGTCGTCTTTCTTTGGCAACGCCCGCCGGCTGTGGTGGTATTCCCAAGTGACACTTTGCCTGCGCCGCTACTTTATGCCGAGACACAAGAGCGGTTCGTGGTTTCGGGCAAAACTTCGGCCACTTTATACAAAGACGTGGCGGCGAAACTTAGTGGCGCAAGCTTTGCTTCGGGTTCGATCAACGAGGTTATATTGACCAAGGCAAGCACTACGCCCCTGTCGGCGCAAGAATTCTCGACCGCTCTCGACCTTGGCATCCCCGACAAGCTTGTGCGCTTCGTGGATAAAAAGTTTATGCTGGGCTCTTACTCCTTCCGCATCACCCGAGGCTTCGTCGTACTTCAACCGTTCTCATACGGCTCAGTGCTCTCGGAACTGCTTGCGTGGGAGAAGGATATGCCCGGTGAACTTGTGCCGCTACTCACTGGCAAAGAACTCCCGGCCACTGTTGGCTCATGGCAAGACACGGTAATACGCAACATCGATGTGCGTGTGCTCAAAAATACGAGTGGCACTACGCTCTTGCTTTACGCCTTCCTCCCCGCCCGTTCAAGCGATGGCACACAGTTGCTAATTATCGCCCCGGATGAAGAGCTCTTCGCCGAATTGCTGTTGCGCAGTCAATCACCTCGACCTGTGATACAATAAGCCCAACAAAAATAATATGAATACTGATAAATATAAAAAGCTATTAGAGGAGGAGAAAATAAGACTTGAGTCGGAGCTTAGTTCTGTAGCTGAACGAAATCCATCCAAAGAGGGTGATGGCCAAGACGACTGGATACCTACCCCGCCCGCAGACATCGGCCACGAAGCCGACCCAATAGACCAAGCCGATGAGATAGAGGAGTACGACGACCGCATTGGTATTGAGAAACCGCTTGAAGAGCAACTCCACAAAGTAACAGCGGCCCTGGCCGCCATCGCCAAGGGCACCTACGGCACTTGCACAGTTGGAGGCACCCCCCACCCAATAGAAATGGAACGTCTCGAAGCCAACCCCTCTGCCGACACCTGTATCGAGCACATGAACGGTTAGCCAACCCTCCCGCACCCGAGGTCGGTCCTCTTCGTGAGAGGTCCGACCTCTTGTGCCATGCTTGACTATCCCGAGGGGGAGTAGAATGAGGTTATACAAATTAATTAGAAAATATGGCACACAAAGAAACCGACAATTCCAACAAAGAGGAGGAAGTTTCTATAGAGCAACTAAGGGCGGAACTGGCCTTACTAAATTCTGAAATTGAACGAGACAACATAAGTGACGATAAAGTCGGGAAGTGGGGGGAGAGATCGCAAGAAAGACCGTCTTTGGATGTTTTAGAATCGCAGTATGCGCGTATTCAAACAGAGCTAGGAACCACTGCTTCATTGAAACTGAACCAAAGAGAAAGACGAGATAGCGGCTACTACGCGTTTGATTCTGCGAAAGAGGAGGTTTTGGGAACTGTGGATGGTCATGACGTTTCTGTTTCTGGCAAACCAGGCTACAGCATGGAAATTGACGGAGTGCGTTTTGAGAATGAACACCTAAGGAAGCTCCTCCATGAAAAATATGTGACTTTGGCGAGGATTGGCGAAACAATTAACTTAATAAAAAGGAGGGATGAGCGTTTTACGAAAATAAGAGAAGAGATACAAAAAGCAGATCAGGCAAGGAAGCAAGCTGATGAGAAAGATGATGAAATTTGGAGCCAGACACCCGAACAGAGGCAGGCAAAAATCGAAAAGGCAACTGCCATAGCGGAAAGACTGGCGAACTAATGGTAACCCAGAGGTGAGACCTCTGTGCTATGGACAAAGATAGCTTGGATTATAGTAGACATAGTAGATACATAGTAGATACAGAGGACGGACCTCTGTGGTAGGGGGTTCATCAAAATAAGGTTTTCTCAATCTTTATGAGCACCGGCGTAATTTCCAGGCTCAGCACAGAGGTCTGTCCTCTGTTGATAAGGTTAGGTTGGTTGGGGTGGGACAATGAAAGGGCCGGGGGAG
>DATDSR010000050.1:0-5937 GCA_036517855.1 Minisyncoccota bacterium
ACTGGCTTCGTCGGGTCGGCCGAGGTCGGTCTTCAGCAGATCCGGGTAAGCGCCCAGGATCTCGCGCACGTCGCCCTCTGGTACAAGCGCGTTGGCCTCGGTCATGGCATCGTCTACCACACTTGCCGGGTCTCTGCCCTCACTTGTTTCGAGATCAGCCAAAACCCTATCAAGCATGAGTCGAAGTGAACTTCTGACAGCCGTGACGCTCTCAAGAGTGTCACTTTCGTGAGGCACCTTCTCCATCGCTTCGTCGAAGCGCTCCAGGATATGTTTGCCCGACCGTTCCTCGAGCTCTCGATGGAGCTTGCGTTTCTCGGCCCAGTTATGGGTGAACTTTTGTAGTTTTTGTCCTAGTCCAGAAAGCGTGGACCTGCCGGCCCAAGCCAGCAAATGCATCCCTGCTCCGAGGATAGCGACCGGTATCAGTGTGGTGCTAAAGGCCTCCATGAATGCTAGGATTGTTGAGCAGAATACAGCTCCTGCAATCGAAGCACCGAAGAGGAAGAAGGTTGTGCCGTCGTCGAGGATATTGCGCATGTGCAGGCTGAGCATTCGACAGACACCCTCGACATCTTCGAGGTTATTGTCACTGTCGATCCAAACTCCAACCGCGATTGTGGCGAGTACTGCAGCCGCAAAATACGCACCGATGAAAGCGAGAAACAGCTCGACGCCCACGAGGCACCTCCTTGTCTCGAGTTGGTTCGAGACTTGATTCGGAATTTACGAAGACCGAGGAAAAAGCTTTAAATACATTGCCACACTTGCTTTAACTTTGCAAATTAAACAAACTTAACAAACCTTACAAACTGAACAAACGTTTAAACAAACGTCAAAGTCCTAAATATTTCAAAACTGGAAAAGAAAACAGGGGACCGACTTGGTCCCCTGCGTAGAGAGTGATGACTTACGACTGTTCGTGTTTGCGTGCCAGCCGGTTGGCCTCCGCCGGGATTTCGGTCCCTTGAGCTTCGGGTTTTGGGGTTGTACGCAAGGCATCACTGATGGCCTGCTGCACCTTGCCCGTTTCGAATAGCTCAAGTGCCGTCCCCTGTGCGGCTGTTGGCCGGATTGATGAGAAGACCGCGTCGAGTGTCTCTCTCAAGCTTTCGAGTTTGTTGAGCTCGCCCGATGCTCCAGCCGAAGCGATAGCCTCTGGCAAGGTCATGACTACGAACATAATTGCCTCAACAGCCGCCTCGAGCTTGTGTCTGACTTCTTTGGGGCGAGTGGCATCTGCTTGCAATCGGGCCGGATAGTCGCCCAAGATTTCGGTGACGTCGGCACCAGGGAAAAGCGCATTCGCCTCACGGAGTTTTGTTGCTACCGTGTCGGCGCCTTCGTCCTGACTGATGTCGAGCTGGGCTAGGATTTGCTCCAAGAGCAAGCGCAAGGCGGTTGTGGCCTTGTTGAGATTCGCCAAACTCTCGCTCGAGAAAGGGATGCGTCTGACGGCCTCGTCGAACCGCGCCAAGATGCGCGAGCTCGAACGATTAGCAAGCTCTTGCTTGAGTCTGCGTTGTTCAGCCCGGGCTTGGAAGTAGCCCTTCACCCTTCGCCACAAAGGTGGCAAGGTGTAGAAGCCTACCCAACCCAACACGTGGAGAGTGGCACCAGCTAGCGCTGCATAAAGAATTGAGTTAGGCGAAGTTCTGTAGATGTCCGCCAGTTTGCCTGCCGTTATGAGGCTGGCCGCTCCTCCAAGAATTGAGACAAAAAACATGACAAATGCAAATACGCTTTCTTGTCCTGTTTCTTTTCCTGTCGCAAAGAAGCTAAGTGCTCTGTCAATTAGTCTGTCGGGCGCGTTCCTTTTGATGAGGAACATGGCAACTACCCAGCTTGTTAGCAGATAGCCCCCGATAAGGGCAAGTAGAATCTCGATGCCCATGTGGCACCTCCCATGATTCGGAATTGACGAAGACCGAGTAAAAAGCTAAAAATACGTTACCATACTTGCAGAATTAAAGCAAGTGTTCGAGTTTGAGAGGTACTTCTTAAAATTGCTGGCTACTTAACTCGCTTTAGCAGGAGGTGTTTGCCCTTCTTCATGCACTTGGTGCAGATTTTCATGCGTGAGCCGTCAGTGAGTTTGGCCCACTGGAGATTGGGTTGTTTGCGAGTAATACCGCTAGGGTTGTACTTGGTGGCGCGGATGCGGTTAGAGTAACCGCCAGCCCGCATCCCGGTTTTATCGCAAATTGGACAGAGTTTCATAACAGATTAAACTTAACAAACTAATCAAACTGAACAAACGGCTCAAACAAACTTACTAAACAGCTCAAACAAGATAACAAACTTGCCAAACAAATGCAACTATTGGGACTTGGTAATTATGGCATTCATGATTTTGAGATACTCGGTGGCTTCGCTGGCGAGTTTGGCACATTCGTCTTTGGTTGATTTGCTTTCGCCACAATCTATGAGCTCGAGCCAGTAGCGAGTTTCCTTTGCTTCCTTTAGGCTAATCTTTAGGCGCATTATGAAATCCTTCTTACTCATACTCTCGTTTGCCTCGATATAGTTAGCCCCTATCGAACCAGATGAGCGCACAACCTGTTTTGTATCCTCCATATTTGCCACAGATCGTGGCAACTTTTTCACAAACTCTCGCACCTTCCTGGCGAAATTTTGGGTCCTCTTCTCCAGATCCCAATCTGCCCTGTTTAATTTGTTTGTTGCGTTTACCACGTTTGAAAAGTTTGTTTGAGCGTTTGAGATGTTTGTTAAGTTTGAGCAGTTTCTAGATCTCTATGTTAGCATGTATAAACGATGAATGCCGTGTTGCAAATAGTGATACTTATATTTTCGGCCATCCTCCACGAGGTGGCGCACGGTTACGTAGCCTACTCGCTGGGTGACCCAACGGCTAAGTACGCTGGGCGACTAACTCTCAATCCGCTGGCGCACTTAGACATCACGGGCTCAATTGTCTTGCCAATCCTCTTATATCTAAGTACGGCAGGTCAATTTGTTTTCGGCTGGGCTAAGCCCGTGCCCTACAATCCTTACAACCTCCGCGGTGGCAAGTGGGGCCCGGTCTACGTTGCTCTTGCCGGACCAGCCACAAATTTGCTCATCGCGGTTCTCTTCAGTTTGATTGTACGTTTTGCCGCCACTTCACTTCCTCCCGCGTTTATCTCAGTGGCAGTGATGATTGTGATTATTAACGTAGTACTGGCCGTGTTTAATCTCATCCCTGTGCCGCCCCTTGATGGCTCCAAGTTGCTCCTCGCCCTCATGCCCCCATCCTGGCAACCGCTTGAGGATTTCCTCAACCGTTACCAGATGTTCGTACTTCTCTTCATCGTCTTCTTCGGTTGGCAAATCATAGCCTACCCAGTAAACCTCATCATCTCTTTACTTTTGCCGATTTGATCCGCCAGTTGGCGGAATCAAATCGAGCATCCCGCCGAAGCTCGAGCATAGCGAGATGCGAAGGGGGATTGATTTTTCTTCCTGTAGAGTTAGAGTATAGGAGGAAAGAGAGGTGACCATTGAAGTGTAGAGAGTACGTGTATTCGAATCAGGGAAACGTCGATCGGTGTCGCCTTAACGACGGGCATAGCCAACATGTGGAACACGAAGTAGTTCTGGCTAGTACGACGAAGATCTTTCGGTGGGTCGCGGGAGCACTCCAGTGTGATCATGTGCGGTCTTATAATAACGAGCACGGTACTATAACTATTTACTGCCTGCGTGTTTGCAAACACAAGGGCGAGTGCAATGGTATTGATATCCGCACGGGGGAATGTGTCTTCTGGGATGACGACGCCACCCCTGTCAACATGCGGCGTCCTGCCCCGCCTGATCTCGCCACCACCACCCGGGCTTAGAGCCCGCTCGCGAACCCGACCCAACCGCCAGGCCCAGGCTTCTACCCACGGAGCCCGGGCCTTGCTCTTTTTTACTAATTCCTGTACATTATTGCAGTCCCGCCAAGCGGGATTTTGTATCAAATGCCAACAATCAATCAATTAATACGTCATCCTCGTCATGCCGCCAAGCGCCAAGCTCGCACTACGGCTCTTGCTCGTGGCTTTAACACGCTTAAGAATCGCCCCATTTTCTACCCCTCACCCTTCAAACGTGGGGTTTGCACCGTGGTTAAGACGGTCACGCCGAAGAAGCCTAACTCAGCTTTGCGTAAAGTTGCTCGCGTGCGCCTCACCAATGGTATGGAGGTCACGGCCTATATCCCGGGCGTGGGCCACAATTTGCAAGAGCACTCGGTGGTGATGATTCGCGGTGGCCGGGTGAAGGACCTTATTGGTGTGCGTTACCACATTGTGCGTGGTCGCTTAGATGCCACAGGTGTGGAGGGTCGCAAGCGTGGTCGCTCGAAATACGGCACGAAGATTTCAAAGAAATCTTAATGTTAAATCGTAAATGGCAAATGGCAAAACTTAACCCGAATTACATTTACACTTTAACATTTACCATTTAACATTCCCATATGCGTGGCAAAGTCAAAAATCGTAATATGCCCAAGCCTGATCACAGATTTAATTCTGTGCTCATTGAAAAGTTTATCAACCACGTGATGGAGCGAGGCAAGAAGGCCACCGCCCGTGCCGTGGTCTACGAAGCTTTCGACAACATTAAAGAGCAAACCAAGCGCGAACCGATGGAGGTCTTCGACGACGCCATGCGTAACGCTGGTCCCCAGATGGAGGTGCGCAGTCGCCGTATCGGTGGGGCTAACTACCAAGTGCCTCGCGAGGTGCGAGAGGAGCGCAAGCAGTTTCTCGCCATGAAGTGGATTATCGAAGCGGCTCAAAGCAAGAAGGGCAAACCAATGGCCATCAAACTCTCGGAGGAACTCATCGGTGCATCTAAGAACGAAGGCGAAGCCATCAAAAAGCGCGAGAACGTCCACCGTATGGCCGACGCCAACAAAGCCTTCGCCCACTTCGCCTGGTAGTTTTCCACAGTTCGCGTGCTAGACGATTGAATTTGTTTCCACGTCTTGTATAGTTGTATTTGTCTCAAACAAAATTTGTCAGTTTTGAACTCCTGAATTGGAAAAAAATTCTCGTCGCAAGACAAAACAATCTAATCTTAAGAAAGAATATGCAGATCGAAAGTGCTGGGGCCTTTTGGCTTCGCTAGATTTGTATGAATGCGCACCCGATAAGATTCGCAAGCCCAAAGAGATTGAGAAATTCATTGTGGCCCTTTGCACCAAGATCAAGATGAAGCGCTATGGCAAGGCCCAGATCAAGAAGTTCGGTGAAGGTGACCTCTATGGATACTCGGCTTTGCAATTCATCGAGACCTCCTCTGTGACAATGCATTTTGACGAAGGGGAGGATAGGGCCTTTATAGAAATCTTCAGTTGTAAGTTCTTCGAACCCAAAGAAGCGCTAGTTTTCTGCCAAAAGTACCTAGGGGCCAAAACTGGTAAACTCCGCTACTACCTCCGCTACTAGGGTTTGCTTAAATTTGAAACCATAAGTTGATTGTAGAGGTTCTCCTTTCCAGAAGGAGGTCGTATGCCCACAAAACTGGACAGTAAGGTAACTTATCTCTGCGATTGTGGATGTGGACAAAAGGTGGTTATGGATCTCGTGGCCACCGACTACAACGACCACAGGCCTCGTGGGTGGTTCGAGTTACTCCAGTATAGCGAAGGTTCGGATAAAGACCCTTCAATCGGCGCGGGTGTGAGGTGGTTTAGTTGCCTCGACTGCCTAAGATCATTTATTGATAAGCTCAAGAAGCTTCCTTCAGAGAAGGAAAGGTTGCGTCTTATTGAGGAAAAAAAGCATGACGAGGCACTTATGCGAGCCTACGGTCCCAACGATCCTCGCGCCCGCCGTGGGTATTGGCAATCATAGCTACGCAAATTTTACTTTATTATCGGCCGGGCACGTCACCGTGCCCGGCCTTGAAGTTTGTGGGGGAATACAGTATATTGGTGGCGTGGCTTGG
>DATDSR010000051.1:0-9968 GCA_036517855.1 Minisyncoccota bacterium
ACATTAGTGACCTCGGATAGCCCCCAGCTCTCCAAAACTGCAGCCTATCTTGATGGCGTGTGGACACCAATCGGCGTGAGAGTAGATACGCAAGTGTATGAAGAGAGCGACCTAATTTCTCAGATTATTTTGCCACGCAAGTTTGACGCGCTACTTTACGGCGAGATTGTGGGACGCATCCCTGACCCATATGCCTTTTGGCATTCATCCCAACGCAACGACCGAGGCCTCAATATCGGTGGCTACGCCAGTCTGCCAGCCAACAAGATCTTGCAGGAAGCCAGAGCGGCAGTGAACGACACACTGCGCGAGGAGAAGTATCGAGAGTTCGAGGACTTGCTTGCCGAGGACGTACCCGCCGTACTGCTCTACTCACCAGATTATTTATATTTGCCGAACCCAAAGATATCAGCAGTAACAAACATGAAGATCGGAAATCCATCAGACCGGTTCTTGAACATTTACAAATGGTATGTGAGCGAGGATCGCGTTTGGAATATTTTCGCTAATTGAAATTATTACTAAGTTCTAAGTCCTAAGTTCTAAATTCTATACATATGACAGAAGCACAACTACGCAAGCGACCAGCGCCGCGCAAACACCAGACCCCTATGCGCCGTATCGTGGCGCCCGTTATTAAACCCGCAAGTGGTCCAATCGATGCTCCCAAAGAGGGAGTGGTAAGAGTCATCCCTCTGGGAGGCGTCGAAGAGGTGGGCCGCAACATGGTTATCATCGAAGTGGGTGAAGACATTGTTATCTCTGACATTGGCTTTGAGTTCGTCACCGAGACAGACAGTCCAGGTATCAGCTACGTGCTACCGAACGTCAAATACCTGGAGGCACGGAAGAAGAAAGTTCGCGCCGTCTTCATCACCCATGGTCACCTCGATCACATCGGCGGCATACCATACATTATGGAGCGCATCGGTAACCCACCCATCTACACCCGCAAGCTCACGGCTCTGATGATAAAGAAGCGACAAGACGAATTCCCCGAGCTCGCCCCGCTTGATATCAAAATCGTGGAGGCCGGGCAACGGATAAAAGTGGGCAACACTTACGTTAAACCCTTCGCCGTCACCCACTCCATCCCCGACTCGATGGGCATCGCCATCGAGACACCTCACGGCAACATCATCCTTAGTGGTGACCTCAAGCTCGACCACGTAAACAAAGTACCGACCAAAGATGAGCAAGCAAGCTGGGGCGGGGTGGGCAAAGAGAAGAACGTGCTCTTCATCGCCGACTCCACCAATGCGTGGAAGCCGGGTTGGAGTATCACCGAGCGCGAAGTTATTGAGAACATCGATGAGATTGTGAGTGGCATCAAGGGCCGCATCATCGTGGGTACATTCGCCTCGCAATTCGCCCGGATGATTGAGATAATGCGCATCGCCGAGAAGCACGGCCGCAAGGTCGTGACCGAAGGCCGCAGTATCAAAACAAACATCGACGTGGCTATCCTTGCAGGTATGCTCTCCCCCACTGCCGGGCACATTATCGACATCAAAGACGTGGAGAACTATCCGCCTGAGAAAATCCTAATCCTTGCCACCGGCGCCCAAGGCGAGGAGTTCGCCGCGCTAGGTCGCGCCTCGCGGGGTACGCACAAGTTCCTCAAGTTCAAGCCCTCTGACACTATCATCCTCTCTTCGTCCGTCATCCCAGGCAATGAACTGGCAGTGCAAGATCTCAAAGATAACCTGTGTCGTCACGGCGTGCGCATCATCAACTACGTGACCTCCGACGTGCACTCCACCGGCCACGGTGACGCGGGCGAACTGGTATGGATTAACCAGCAGGTCAAAGCCAAATTCTTTATGCCAAGTTATGGTTGTCGCTTTATGACCCAAGCTCACGCCGACGCCGTCATTGAGGCCGGCTACCCCAAGGATCACGTGATACTAGCCGACAACGGTAGCATCATCGACATCATTGATGAGAACACGGTTAAGCTTCACAAAGAGAAGGTGCCAGCCGACCCAATGTTCGTCGACGGCACCACGGTCTCCGACGGCCAATCACCGGTAGTGAATGATCGCAAAATCCTGGCCCAAGATGGCATCTTCGTCATCATCGCCGCCATCGACAGCCACGCCCGTAGATTGCGCAAATCCCCCGACATCATCTCAAGAGGCTTCGTATATATGAAGGAGTCTCAAGAGCTCTTGAAGGCCGCCCGCAGTATAGCCAAGCGCGTTATTGAAGAAGCCCTCGCTCGCTCCGAAAGACCCAACCTCGACGACGTAAGAGGCAACGTCCGTGAACACCTCAACCGCTTCCTCCTCCAAAAAACCGGCAAGCGCCCAATAGTGCTACCGGTAATCCTCGAGGTTTAAGCTTGACAAAATTAGTTCTGGTGGTGTAGGATAGTAAACAGAATTTCGGTTAGGCCTTTGGAAAGGCCGGAAGGGAGCGGTACGATGTACTGCGACAAGCACCACTTGCTTGCACAAGCTTGCTCCCAGTGTGAATATGACACGCGAGAGCAGCTGGCGTGGGAATCCACAAGGACAAGGCTCGGCATCTTATTGTTTGTTGCCATGCTCACCTGGCTATTTGCCCCCGAGCTCTGGCGCAACATCCTTTTGGTCGCGGAGGCGTTCTTCGCGCTCCCGGTTCTGATAAGCTACGTCGACCGCACTTGAGGTCATGGCTACAGGCTCGGTTCAGTTCCATCGGCGGGACGAACCGAGCCTCGTTCGTTTTATATATAATCGCCTTGTACGTCTGTGACGGCCGTCTCATTCATACAAGCAAAAATTGAGGTGTCTTATTAGTTATGCGGTCGCATTTTTAGTAAGATGTACCGAAGCAAGTTCGGCAGAGTTTGATACAATGTGTAGGTGAGAAAGAAGATCTATCTCTACACTTTCATACTTACCATGGCAGAGGGGTTACTCTTCTCGGTGAATTCGGCTTTTATTGCGGGGATTGTTTCGGAGAGCTTGGTGGGGGTGGTTTATAGTTTGGCATCGGTGGCGGCGCTTTGCTTGCTCGCCTACTTGCCTAAGATATTGCGCCAAGCGGGGGCTCCGGCTACGCTCACTGTGCTACTTGTGATGGGCGCGGCGGCGGCTCTCACTGTGGCACTTGGCCCGGCCACGTGGGTGCTTGGGGCGCTTGTGCTCTTCATCGCCATACCTCAAGTGGCACCAGCTATTACTGATATGTACGTGGAGGAGAGCTCGCGGGTGGGTGAACGCGGCAAGGCTGTCGGGGCCAGTTTCAGCTTTATGAATTTGGCCTACGCCATTGGGCCTGTTATTGCAGGATTCATCATTGCTCGCTCGGGATTTAGCACGGTTTATTTTATCGCTGGTGTGGCCTTCATCATTGCTTTGCTTGCGGCCAACCGCTTCACCAAGCGCATCAGCCTGCCTCATACGCGCCGAGGCAATTTGTGGAAGGGGTTCACTCAGGCTTGGCGCAACAAGAATTTGCGCGTAGTCCTTACACTCGTCTTCCTTCTCCACGCTTTCTTCGCCTGGATGGTTATATACACGCCACTTTATTTGCAAACGCGCTTCGGTTTTGGTTACGAAACGCTCGGTCTTATCTTCAGCATTATGATTGTGCCGTACCTCCTACTCGAGTATCCACTCGGACGCATTGCCGATAAGTGGTTGGGTGAAAAAGAATTACTCATCGGCGGCTTCACCATCATCGCCATCACCGTGGGCGTGATACCTGTGATCGCAAGCGGCTCGTGGATCCTCTGGGCCGCCATCCTCTTCGCCACTCGCGTGGGTAGCGCCATTGTGGAGAGTATGAGCGCCACCTATTTTTATAAAAAAACGCAGGCCTCTGAAGCCGACGTGATAGCCCTCTTCCGCGATGCCAGACCACTCGCGTATTTGATAGCCCCCGTAGTAGCCTCAATTGTCGTAACCAAACTTTCCATAGGTTCCCTCTTCCCCATCTTAGGTGTAATCATGTTAATAGGAGCCCTCCTCTCTACGCGCTTAAAGGATACGAGATAAAAATATAGCAGCCGGCAACACATCCTGTGTTCCGGCTGGTTCCTCCCTGGCCTCGGGAGTTTTATCTTTTGCGGCTAATTGCCGCTCTGCAACGAGATGAGATGAACTGACTCCACCTGACTCACACAAGCTTTGCCTCGGACAACGCCGCCGAGGCCCGGACTGAAACTCCCCCTGATGAGCGTATCCCACTTCTCCGTCGTGGGCCCGTCCCTTAGATTCCGGCAATTAGTAAGTCGCGGCCATCCATCTTGGATGTAAATCTCCTGCAGCTGTTGGGACCGTGACTGTGGAGTAGTATACACGATACAAAATAAATGTCAAGTAAAATTTAGATTTTGTTTATTCAAACGGCCAAGCAAGCCTTATTTTAGGCCATATTTTCTGTTTCTTTGACAATGTGGTTGTGGGGGTATAGACTTCGGGATATGAAAAAATATATTTCTCTCGCAATCGTCCTCGCCTTCGCTTTACAAATAGTCCCTACTAACGCCGAGGCAGCTGTTAAACCAGTCACGGCTAAGATTTTGCAGCAGTACGTCGCCAACTCTGAGAGTATGTGTCGTGAGATAGCCATTTACCTAGTAGCCCGCGGAGCAGATGGCTGCCGCACCAAGTTTACCTTCACTCCCGCTGGTCCCGCTACCACCACACCCAGTGTCAAAACACTCTACGGCGCCGAGCGCTCGGCCGCTCTCCAACTTTTTGGCGAGAAGCCAGCCGGGGTATGCGAGGTCCGCAAGGTTGTGTTAGTACCCACAGGAACGTTCAACCCAACCACTGGTGTTGGCTCAACCAAGTATGTCGTCCACTCAAAGGGTCAAACAGTCACAGCCAAGAGAGACGTTATAGCCTGTAAGGGCTAAAGAGTAAAAAGAAGGCAGGCAAATTTTTGTCGGCGTCGGAGCCCCCGCAGAGAGGGTTAAGACGCAAAAATTTCCTGACTTCTTGCTACGTACTCACAATATTCACAATCAGGAGTGGCGGGAGGTAAGTTACCTACCAGACACTCGCGGATTTTGTGAAGGGTGGGTTCAATCCACTCGTCGTTGCCTTCGTACGGGATGATTTTGATATCAAACTCGAGCCTTGCGTCGAAGGCTTCCCTATCCGTCTTGCCATTACAATATACAAAGTAGGCGGTGTTTGAAACTTGGAACTCGTTTTTGCGGAAGAGCCATTGATACACCTCAACTTGGCGCTTGTAACTAATCTGCCAGTCGGCGTCAATGTTGACCTCGCTTGTTTTGCTCGTGGCCTTGTAGTCCACGATGTTGAGCTTGCCCTCCGGGTCAACCCACACGTCGTCGATGCCACCGGTGATGATGAAGTGCGTATCCTCGTGGTGGAACTGGATGCCTCGGCGCAAAGCGTCGCGCCACTCCTCCATCCGCTCATGCTCAAATGGCACCGCGTAAATACCATACTGCTTAACCAAAGGATGACGTGTGCCTTTGGCCCGGTGGATATCAAATTCTTTTTTCAAAAGCGTGTCGACAGCCGAGTTTAAATTGAAGGGGAAACCGGGTGGTCGGCCAATGCCCAATCGCCTATCCATATAAAAGCATCTAGGGCAATCCATAAAAAGGTCAATCTTCGACCTCGAAATCTTAAAAGGCTCCGTCCCCTCCGGCTTAAATAAAACTTTCGGTCGTTTACTCTTCCACTCACTCATACTGTCATCATACCATACGTGTTACAATTACCGCGGGCAAGTACCCAGGAAAGGGGTGAGAAAAGAGAATGAAGAAACCGCTGTGCTTCATCGGTTTCATCGACGGTGGACAGGACGGTATCGAGGTCTCGACCGCACGCGAGAAGGGCGCCGGTGGAGAAGTCGATCTCTGCATCCAAACCTAGGCTGGGCAAGGCCCACGCCACAACCCGAGGGACGGCCTGCGCCGTCCCTCACTCTATTTCAGCCAAGCGAGGAGTTGGCGCCCATCATTTCACGCAGGGCACAGAATTCGCAGTTCTTTTCATCACACCTAGTATTCCAAAAAGCGAGGCTCCTAATCTCTCCCGCTTTTTCGCCAACTAAAGTTTCGAGAGCCTTCACTTCTTCGTCTCTAATCTCAAAGCTCTCGCGCTTCCACTTGCCTCTATCATTTGGTTCTACGAAATCTATCTCACCTGTAGCCACTTTATATTTACCCTCTTGGTAGCGGTCGAGCAGGATTTTATAGAAAAGTAATTGGCGATACTCGTTGCCCGTGGCAGTTTTGGTTTGGCCCATCAGTTCGTTGCGCGAGCGCACTCTCCCGGTTTTATAATCAACTACGTTCACTTGCCCTGAGCCCGTCGAAGGGCTCCCATCAACTATCTCAATCTTATCTATTCGCCCGCGCAATAGCACCGGCTCGCCATCTTCTATGTCTAGGTGCACGCCCTTCACATCAAACTCGTTTAGCACATTTGCGTGCCAGGTGCTTTGGTAGGTTTTGTAGTAGCCGATTAGCGCCTTCTCGCCTTTCTTCTTAAGCTCGGCAATATCGCGCTCGGGCAAAGGCAATATAGCAAGCTCTTGCTCAAAACTGTTTAAAACAGATTTAGCCGGCAAAGTCTGCCCGTGTTTGACCGAGTTAAATAAATCTTTAAGAGATGCGTGAACGGCCGTGCCAAAGAGGGAGTACTTGTCGGGAGAGCGTGGGATACGTAGGAGCGATTGGTAGAAGTACTTCCACGGGCACTCGAGGTAGTTATTGAGAGCAGAGACGGAGAAGCCCTGCTCGGCGAAGAGTTGCCGCACATACTCGCCGTCTTGCAAGCTGGCCGATTTTTCTTTTGCCGGAGTGAGCTTGAGCTTGGCTATATCATTTGCACCATTCGCTTCTTCGCCCTCAATCTTAGTGAGGTGCGCGTCTATCTCGGTAATGAAACGTGTGGGCAGGACTGCCTTGTGATTCACTTCGCGCGAGTAACTAATCACCACACTTCGTTTGGCCCGAGTGAGTGCAACGTAAAAGAGCCGGCGCTCGTCTTCGGCGTCATCGCTGTGCCTGCCACCCCAATGCTTGTCTTCGGCGAACACAATGTGCACTCGCTCAAACTCCAGACCCTTAGAGCGGTGAGCGGTCATCACTCGCACGCCCTCACGTCCACGCGTTTCGCGATCGCGCTTGATAGTTATCTTGTATCGCTCGATCAAATCCATATGGCGAATCAAACCCTTCAAGCTCGCATCACCCGAGCGCTCTACCGCTCCTCGCGCGTACTCTAGGAAACCCGACAATGCCCCCAGTGCTTCGGTCGGGTCAGACTGTCCCAGTGCAGCACCCAATATCCCCGACTCCTCACCCACTCGCTCAATCAGGGCAAGCACACCTGCGCCCTGTTCAAGCGCCTTCCAAGTTCTCAGTAATTTATATACGTGTGGGAACTTTGCTTTAACCAAATCATAAAGACTAATCCGCCGGTGAGAACTCTCTCGGTAAGCTTTGTAAACCTCGAGCGGGTCAAGGCCAAGCGCGGGCGCGTGCAAAAGTGGCACAAGTAAATCATCTTTGCCAAAGTCGTTCACTGCTCGCAGTAGTGTGAGCAACTGTTTTACAAACGGGCTCGCTAGCACCTCATCATCTGTCTCAAGGGTAAACGGCACGCCCGACTTAGCAAAATATTCAGCCACTACATCGGCATCGGCGTTGTCGCGCACAAGCACGGCCACTTCACTTAACTTCTGCTCTTGTTTAACATAACGCTTCATCGCCTTGGCCAGAGCAAACAATTCCTGGTCGCGATCAGCTGAGGCGAGCAGTGTAATCGGCTCTATCGTTGGCTCGCTCACTGCCATCAGTTTGCCACCTGTACCAATGAGGGCGAAGGCGGCGTCGAGTATCACTTGCCCCGATCGATAGTTCTCTGTCAGTGTTATGAGCTTGGCCGCCGGATAACGCTTGGTAAAGTAATTAAAATTCTCAAGCGAGGCGCCTTGAAAGCGGAAAATGGCCTGCTTCTCATCCCCCACCAAGAAGAGGTTCGGCTCATCGAAGAAAGACGAGAGCAACTCTAGCAGCTTGTTCTGCGCCCCGTTGGCGTCTTGATGTTCGTCGGCCAAGATATACTGGTTCTCTTCGGCCAGTATCAACTTAAACTCCTCATCACTCTCCATCGCCCCCACCACTTCGAGTATCATATCTTCGTAATCATACAGGCGCCTCTTCTCAAGTAGCTCCTCGTACTTGGCATAAACGCGAGCGAACTCTTCATCCTTCTCAAAATTTGCCAGAACACTCGCGTACACTCCTTTCACTTTGCCCTTATGCGCGCCTTTGTCGTGCTTCAAATCATCTATCTCTAATACTTTCTTTTTCTCCAAAGCCACGCGCGCCTTGAAATCTTCGGGGGTAATAGCGTCGCGCTTCAAATCAGATATACGCCGGCGTAACTCGCCCATATAGTGATACGGGTCACCGTAGGGCCTAAGCTTGTCGAGCTTGATGGTATCCAAAATTTCTTCAATCAAACCAGCCTTCTCCACCTCGCCCAAATTGCGCGCACCCACGAGTCGGGGGAAGCGCTCGGGGAAGCGGCTGATGCAATCATTGGCAAAACCGTGGAAGGTGTGGATGCGCACCCGATACCCAGCCGGCCCCACAATGGCCACCAAACGCCGCTTCATATGCGCCGCCGCACTCTCGGTGAAGGTCAGTGCCAGTATCGCATCCGGTGGCACATCTGTGCGTTTCAAAATGTTGGCAATCCGGAGTGTCAAAACTTGTGTCTTGCCCGTCCCCGGCCCCGCCACCACCATCACCGGCCCCTCAATAGTATCCACCGCCAACCGTTGCGCCACATTCAACCGCAAGTATTCAATATCAAAATTTTTTCCAAGTGTTCCCGTGCCCGCTTTCATCCCAAGATTATACCACCCTTGCATTTTACTCCCTTAGGCGTAGGCTTTGGTAGGAGGGTCTTGCCATGATGGACAGCCCATACGGTGGCCCGGAAATCGGGAAGGACATGGCCTGGCTCTTTCGCTCTTTGCTCTACCTCACAGAGCAAGCACGGAAGGGCTGGGTGATCTACTTACGCGCCGAACGCCTCTTGAGAGGCAAGAAGGACGAGACGATCCACTAGATGCCGCGCGAGAACCCACCTGGGACGCGCGGCATCGCTAATTAGTTTGAAAATTGCTATCATTTCGTCATTGTTTGCAAATTGCAAATTTTATCATTCTAAAATTAATTCATGTCATTGCAAAGTAATTTGAAAGAGCAGATGAAGGAGGCGATGAAGGCCAAAGATACTGTGCGCTTATCGGTAGTGCGTGGCTTAATGGCCGCTATGGGCAACGAGGCTATTGCTACTGGTAAAGGACCAGCCGGTGAACTTACCGACGAGGAGGCCATTGCCGTGATTCGCAAAGAGGGCAAGAAGCGCAAAGACTCGATAGAGCAATTTACAAACGGTGGCCGACCCGAACTCGCTGAGAGTGAGAAGGTGGAACTCGCTATCATCGAGACCTACCTCCCTACCCTGATGAGTGCCGAGCAAGTAAAGCCGATTGTTGAAGCAAAGATGAAAGAGCTGGGTTTGAACGGCTCAACCCTTCGACAAGCTCAGGGTAAGCTCATGCAAGCGGTAATGCATGAGCTTAAGGGCAAAGCCGACGGCATGGTGGTGAAAAATGTTGTGGAGAGCCTGCTCGCCTAAGGCGAGTTTGCTTTCGTAATCCTACTGTGATTAAATGGCTTGGGCTCGTTCATAACCCACACCCAATGCGGCCGGGTGAGTTGCGTTTCGTTCATGGTTCCTCCTCTGGTCCCAACCGTAGAGGGACACCTCCTTTCTGACTTGCCCGGCCGCTCCACAATAGCAAGGCTGTCGCTCACAAACGACGGCCCGTATAATCCTCAGCACCTTCGCAACACCTCCAGTGGTGTTTGATAATTAATACCCATGTGCAATCGCTTGGTATTGTAGTGCTTTAAGTACGAGGGCACAACGTCTCTGAATCTCTTGAGTGCTTTGGGTACCTTGTCC
>DATDSR010000052.1:0-5590 GCA_036517855.1 Minisyncoccota bacterium
GATCCGTACTTTAGGATCTTAGATGAACTCTACCAAAATGGCCAAATTGAGATAGAACAAACAGAAGATGGTGCCATGCTAGTATCACAAACCAGGGCTGGTGCAAAGGGCTTTTTGTCTGAAATAAAGGGTGAAGAATCAAAACTTATAGAAGATATTGCAAAAAAGTGGAAAGGTAAGAAAACGAAGGAGATTGTAGAATTTACGCACAACCAACTCCCCTATCTCCTCGCAGACGACAACGAAATCATCCATTTAGGCCTGATAACTCAAGAGAATCCCGATGAGTACTACTAAGTATGAAGTTATATTTGAACCATTCACGCAAAGGCACTACATAAAGACCTTCGCTAAAAAGTATAAAGGTGCTTGGGAGATAACCCTGTCTTACTTGGTAGACGAGTTCAGGTCACCCGATGTCTTGTTTAGTAAAAGTATTGCCGAAACAATTGTAGATTCAGGACGGATAAAGATTTGCAAAACAGAGTTTAAGATTGCTGGGACGCAAGAATCACGCCACGGCTCTGGTAATAGGTGTATTGTTGCTGTCCACAACGATACATGTACCGTGCACGTACTTCTTGTGTACCATAAAAACGACCTAGGAGGACAAAACGAAACAGCTGAATGGAAAAAGGCTATCCGCGATAACTACCCGAGGTATTCTGATATAATGTAAGGCATGGCTGAAGGAGCAAATATTGAGGCGGAGATTGCGGCACTTTCGCAGCAGATTGAGGCTAAGCGGGCGCAACTTGAGAGTGAGCGGGGTTCGCACGTTGAGACTGGTGAAGCTCTTCACCACGTTGTAAGTGATTTAACGGGGCATGTGCCAGCTACTCCGCTACCCCAAGCTAAGAAGCTAACAAGCCAACCAGCCAAAAGCTACCTCGACGACTTGGATCCGGCTGATGCGGAGAAAGTGAATGCCCTGATAGATTTGATACCTAAACTCGGACTATTTAAAACCATTGCAAGAGCCAAAGAGCAACCGGCCTATATTCTCGACGCCTTCCACGACGCCCTCGTAGATAAACTTCGCGACGAACTTAAAAGGCAGAAACTTATTTAGCCACTCACCCCGGCCCTCTCTCATAAACGAGAGAGGGTGAAATAAGATATTGATTCAATCAAATACATCAGGACTTAGGCCAAGGAGGAGAGAGTTACGAAAAAGACAAACGCCAGCGGAGACTTTACTCTGGAAAAACTTGCGTGGCAGAAGGTCAAATGGTCAGCGCTTTGTGCGCCAATACAGCCTCGGTCCTTACATCTTGGATTTTTATTGTCCGGCGGCCAAAGTAGCTATCGAACTTGATGGAGGAGGACACAATACTATGGATAGTAAGCTTTATGATAAAGAAAGGGATGCATATTTGGCAGAGTGTGGCGTGACGGTCTTGCGTTTCGCAAACACAATGATATCGGCGGACGTAGACGAGGTCCTTGCGAGAATTTCTAAGGCCCTCTCTCGTTTATGAGAGAGGGCAGCCAAGCCAAACGTGGCGGGTGAGTGGTATAATATCCCAATGGGTTTCTTTGATTTTATTTTGGGACGCAAGGTCAAGACACTGGACTATAAACTGCTTGCTATTAAGATTTCGCATGAGGAGAAAGAGAAAGGGGAGGATTTGGTGAAGGAGCTTGCGCGATCAGAACAGCTGTTTAGTTCCTTGCTTACGCTCGGACGGCCTTTCGCTTTTGAGGCGGCGGTGGAGCACATTGGTCAGGAGATTCATTTTTACGTGAGTGTGCCAGGAGATAAGGCCGAATTTGTGGCTCGCCAAGTGCAAGGCCTTTGGCCCACGGCCTACGTGGCCGAAGTCAGTGATTACACTATATTTTCGCCAACGGGTACTGCAGCGGCTGCCTATCTAACTTTGCGTGATAATTACATACTACCCTTGCGTACTTATGTGGAGACGCAGGTGGATACTTTCTCTCAAGTTGTTTCAAACTTAACCAAGCTTGCCGAGGTGGGTGAAGGTGCCAGCGTGCAGATTGTGGTTTCCCCTGCCGAGGGTGGTGTGAAGAAGGAAGTGTTGTATGGTATCGAAAAGTTGAAGAAGGGCGAGAAGCTCTCGGGTGTTTTGAAAACGAGTTTTATCTCAGGCAAGGATGTGAAGAAGTTTGTGTTTAAAGAAGACAAGAGTGAACCCAAGCAAACCATTGTTGACGACGACGCGGTCAAGGCGCTTGCGAGTAAGGTCAGTAAACCGCTCTTCTTAGTAAATATTCGCGTAGCTACGTCTGGGCAAGATGAGGAGAGAGCCAAGGATATTTTGAATTCCATCACTAGCGCTTATGCTGGCACCACGGCACCTTTGCGCAATGAGATTAAAGTGGTTGAGCCGGGCAAACTCAAAAAGCTGCTGTACCAGTTTACCTTTCGCGAGTTTGATGCCGGGAGCGCGCTTACTTTAAACTCGGAGGAACTTGTGAGCCTCTTCCACTTGCCAAGCGCTGGTACACCGGCTCCGCGTGTTTCGATGCTTGAGTCCAAAGAGTCTGCCCCGCCAGAGAGTTTGCCAAGCGAGGGGGTAGTCATAGGCAGTAGCATCTTCCGCGGAGAGAGCAAGAGTGTGCGCCTTACCAACGAGGATCGCTTGCGCCATCTCTACATCATCGGTCAAACGGGTACGGGCAAGAGCGTGACAATGACCAATATGATGGTGCAGGATATGGAAGAGGGCCGTGGTTTCGCGGCCATTGACCCGCACGGCGAACTCATTGAGCAAGTGCTTGAGCGCGTGCCGGCGCACAGAGCGGCCGATGTGGTGGTCTTCGACCCGGGCGATTTGTCGCAACCCGTCGGTCTTAACATGCTCGAGTATGATTTCAATAAACCGGAGCAAAAGACGTTTATCGTCAACGAAATCCAGGCCATCTTCAATCGCCTCTTTGCCAAAGAGACGATGGGTCCGATGTTTGAGCAGTATATGCGTAACACCTTGCTCTTATTGATGGGTGATATGCAGAATGAGCCGGCTACTTTGATGGAAGTGCCGCGGGTGATGACTGACCCACTCTTCCGCGCGCGCAAGCTTGAGCGTTGCACCGACCCTTCGGTGGTAGACTTTTGGACCAAGGAGGCCAGCAAGACCAGTGGCGAGACTTCGATGGCCAATATGGCGCCTTACATCACCACCAAGTTTGGTAACTTCACCACCAACGAATATATGCGGCCCATCATCGGCCAAGCCAAATCGGCTTTCAACTTTCGCAAGATAATGGATGAGAAGAAGATCTTCCTCGTCAACTTATCCAAAGGCAAAATCGGCGACATCAACTCTAGTTTGCTTGGCATGCTCTTCACCACCAAGATGTTGATGGCGGCTCTATCACGCGAGGATATGCCTAAGGACGAGCGCACTGACTTCTACCTCTACATCGATGAGTTCCACAACTACACCACCGATTCTATCTCCACTATTTTGAGTGAAGCGCGCAAATACCGTTTGGGTCTGACCCTTGGCCACCAGTTTATTGCTCAACTCGAAGATAAAATACGCGAGTCCGTTTTCGGCAACGTAGGTAATCTGCTCATCTTTCGCGTAGGTCAACCAGATACCGAGCAGTTGGAGAAAATCCTTTCGCCCGAGTTTAACGCCAAAGACTTGATAAGTATCAAGAACCTAAACGCCATCGCCAAGATTCTTATCCAAGGCCAGCCCACGAGACCCTTCAATGTAAAGATAGACTTCCCCCGCCCCGGTAGCTCTGCCGTGCGCGAAAAGCTCAAAGAACTCTCGAGACTGACCTTCGGCAAACCCCGAGCGGAGATAGAAGCCGAAATAATGGCAAGGTTACGGAATTAGAATGTGGGGACACCGGGGTTGACACCCCTTTTCCATTTGGTAGTATACAGGGGCTTTCCCGACGCTGCGGTCGGGATGAACCAGTAAGGGGGGTTGGCTGCACAAACGGCTCAACGAGGCCGTTTTCGATTGAAACTCAGGAGATTACCCGTTAAATATAGGCTTATTTTACCCAAATCACATAGATATCTAATAGTCGCCCTCGTATTGCTTGCGCCCCTGGCTTATACCCATGCGGGCATTGTTTCCTTTGTAAATGGCCTTGCCCAGGCCTCTACTAGCTCGGCGAGTGCCCAAGGGATGGTGCACACCTTCCCCCACGAGGCCACCTCGATGCTTGCAGCCGCAACAAACTCTGACCCAAACCCGGCTAAATCAACCCGAGACCTTTCCGTTGATGATGACGCGCTGATACCCTCGGTTACTCCAGAGGGCATCGTTTTTGTTGAGGGCATCTCCTCTGCGGCTGTTAAGAGCGGTCCCGCCCAGATCTCTCGTTACGTAGTGCATAAGGGTGATACACTAGGTGCTGTAGCTAAGATGTTTGGAGTGTCATCGAACACCATTCGCTGGGCCAACGATCTTAAGGTCGGCCAAGCCCTTAAGGTTGGTCAGGAGCTACTCATCTTGCCAGTCACTGGTGTGCAGTATACAGTCAAGAAGGGCGACACGTTGGCAGGCATTGCCAAGAAGTTTAAAGGGGATCAAAAGGAAATTATTTCATACAACTCACTTGCCTCCGCCGCTGACATAAGTGTGGGCGACGAACTTATTATCCCAGATGGTGTTGAGGCCGTGGCCGTGGTCCCAAGTTCGGCTGGCACCAGCAAATATATCCCGGGTTATAGCGGGCCAGAGTTGGCGGGCTACTATGCCCGACCGCTCCCTGCTTCTTGTCCGAGGACTCAAGGTCAGCATGGCCATAACGGTGTGGACATGGGATGTCCGGCTGGCACGAGTATTTCGGCCGCGGCCGCTGGCGAAGTTACTATTGCCCGCGGTGGATATAACGGTGGTTACGGTACCTTTGTGGTTGTCAGCCATCCAAATGGCACCCAAACGCTCTATGCCCACATGTCGGCCCTCAATGTTGCTGCTGGCCAGTATGTAGTCCAAGGTCAAAAGATTGGCGAAGTGGGTCGCACGGGCAAATCTACCGGCAACCACCTCCACTTAGAGGTTCGCGGGGCTAAAAATCCGTTCTAAGTTTTATTTGGCCTTCGCCAAGAACTGTTCTACCAGCAGTTTGCCAATCGCCTTCGGCACCTTTTTGCCATACTGGTCGGCAGTCATTTTGCGGATGATGCTTGCGATTTTGCAATAACCCTCGTATTGCTCAAGCGAGAGGCGAGAGATTATCGATCTTTTAAACACCGCCTCGCCGTCGTATGTTACCACTGGTGGTCTGTGGCTCATTCTCCACAATTCAATTGCTTCATTTTCGTCGGCGGGGATTTTAAGCAAATCGCCCACCTTCACTTTGTTTTGGAGAATCACCTTGTCCCAATAAGCGAGGGGGATTTTATTATCGTGAATAAATGCTTGTTCGGGCGTGCTCAAGATGTGTCCTGAAGGAGAAACAATTTCCTCCGGCACCGATTCTGTTGGCGTGGTTGCCTCATGGAAAGGTTCGGGAGTGGTGACTTGAGTTGGGGTTTGTTCTGGTCCCGGCACGGCTCCCTTGGTTTCGGGCGCCACCGTTGTTTCGTTAGTCCCTTTATTGAATTCGTCGAGTTCTTGCTCGGTGAGTTCGGTTGAAGTGGCGGGGTGTT
>DATDSR010000053.1:0-21418 GCA_036517855.1 Minisyncoccota bacterium
GGACAAGGTACCCAAAGCACTCAAGAGATTCAGAGACGTTGTGCCCTCGTACTTAAAGCACTACAATACCAAGCGATTGCACATGGGTATTAATTATCAAACACCACTGGAGGTGTTGCGAAGGTGCTGAGGATTATACGGCGTGGTAGAATGCTAGTACTTGACTAAAGAGAAGGTCAAAATTCATTTTTTTGGTGGGGCCGGTGATGTGACCGGTTCTAATTTTATGTTTGAAACAGTGTCCCTGCCGAAGAACATTAAGATACTGATTGATTGCGGGATGTTTCAAGGTTCGCGCTTTTGGGAGGAGAAGAACAACGCGCCCTTCGCTTTCGATCCTTCATCTGTCGACGCCCTCTTTGTAACGCACTCGCACATTGACCACGTTGGTCGTATCCCCAAGCTCGTGCACGATGGTTTTAAGGGGCCGATTTATTCAACCCCACCAACTAAGGAGTTGGCAGAGGCTATGCTTGTTGATTCTCTGGGCGTGCTCACTAAAGAGGCCAGGCACCACGGCTTGCCGCCTTTCTATAGTGAGGACGACGTGGCCGCTTCGATGAAGATGTGGCAGACGATTCCTTACCACCAGACGCAAGCCATCGGTCCGATTGGCGTGACCTTCAAAGACTCGGGCCACGTGCTAGGCTCGGCCATGACCGAGCTCCACTTCAACGGTAAGAAGATTGTCTTCACCGGCGACCTTGGCAACACACCCACACCACTTTTGCGCGACACCGAAGTTATAAATGACGCTGACTATTTGATAATGGAGAGTGTGTATGGTGACCGCAATCACGAAACCTCGGTGCAGCGGCGCGAGATACTTGAGAATGTGATTGAGGACACGGTGAAGAAGAGTGGCACGCTTATGATACCGGCTTTCTCGCTCGAACGCACACAGGAAATTTTGTTTGAGATTGAACGGATGATGGAGCAAAACCGCATACCACTTGTGCCTGTGTACGTGGATTCGCCACTCGCCATCAAAGTGACGGACATCTATCGCAAATATGAGAACGAGTACTTCAACAAAGATGCACGTTACTTACTAAAATCAGGCAACGAATTATTCTCATTCGCCCAAGTGCGTTTCACCAAGAGCACTGACGAGTCGCGCGAGATAGACGCCTCGCCTTTGCCTAAGATTGTGATGGCTGGCTCTGGCATGAGTAATGGGGGGCGGATATTGCATCATGAGAAGAAGTTCCTGCCAGACCCGAAGAGCACGCTCTTGCTTGTGGGTTATCAGGCCGCTGGCACGCTTGGTCGGCGTTTGCAGGAGGGGCAGAAGCGCGTGCGCATACACGGCGAGGATGTGGATGTGAGGGCCCGCATTGCCACCATTGGCGGTTACTCGGCTCACAAAGATTCGGATGGTCTGCTCGCTTTTGTGGCTTCGAGTGTGGACACCCTTAAGCACGTATACGCCGTGATGGGCGAACCCAAGAGTGCTCTCTTCCTCGTACAGCGTATCCGCGACTACCTGGGCGTAAACGCCAGCGCCCCCGTAGCAAACGAAGTCGCAGAGTTAGAGTTGTAATGATGAAATGTGCAATTTGAAATTTGCAAACAATGATAAAATGGATGAATGAGTGAAGGTGAACAAAACGAAATGAATACAGAGATCACGGAGTACGTGGCTGAGGAACTGGATAGGCTTAAAGACCTTGTTTCAGAACTTCAAAATACACTTAAAGAAATCGAGCCTGAAATCATCGCGCCAGGAGATAAGGTTCGCGACTCGTATACGGAGGACCTTTTGAAGAATGTGGAGATGCAGGACGGTAAAATATTCTTTGCTAAAGAAGCAGGTCAAATCATTGGCTTTGTTGCCACCTATGTCAATCAGGAGACTGATGAAGATGTCGAATATCTATATGTCTCGGATGTGGCAGTGACTAAAGATGCCCGTGGTAAAGGGGTCGGAAAACTTTTGTTGGACAGGGCAGAGCAGTATGCTAGAGATAAAAATTTAAAATTCATAAGAATAAGTAGCCAAGTTTCAAATGACGGGGCAACACGCTTATATAGAAACTCTGGGTTCAATGATTACCTTGTAACTTTGCAAAAGAAGCTTTGATTGTTTTCAAATTGCAAATTTCTCATTAAATCATTTTGACCATGACCTACGATTTGGAGGAGAGGACAAAGAAGTTTAGTAAGGAGGTTATTGATTGTTTGCGATTACTGCCGAAGGATGAGATAAACCGACCTTTGGTGAGTCAATGTGTGCGAGCGGCTACGAGTGTGGGAGCCAATTACCGCGAAGCTAATGCGGCTAGTTCAAAGCGGGATTTTAAAAATAAAATCGCTATTTGTCGTAAGGAAGTGCGGGAGACGAAATACTGGATTGAGGTGATTCTTGACGCTAATACAGCCCAGAAACTAGCTTTTGCCAAAATCGAAAAGGAGGCGCACGAACTTGATTTAATCTTCAACAAAATATATAGTTCGTTGGGAGGTTTCGAACGTTTTACCCCTGACTCCTGACTCAAGCCCCCTGTTTTCTCATTAAGTCATTATCAACATTGTTTGCAAATTGCAAATTTCTCATTAAATCATTATGACTACTGTCACTGATCGTCACGAGCATTTTAAGATTAAGATTGCCGTTTCAGGCGCGGCTGAAACGGGGCACTTGCCACCGGAGGCTTTGGACTTGGCTGAGGAGATAGGTCGGGAGATCGTGCGCCAGGGTGCGGTGCTAGTAACGGGCGCCACTACCGGCATCCCACTTTGGGCGGCCAAGGGGGCCAAGGCGGAGGGGGGAGTATCCATCGGCATATCGCCTGCCCTGGGCGAGCGCGAGCACGTGGAGGGCTACGGTTTGCCGCTAGATTATATGGACATCATTATGTACACCGGCCAAGGCTACTCGGGGCGCGACATACTAATGACACGCACCTCGGATGCCGTTATCATTTGCGCCGGACGCATCGGCACCATCCACGAGTTTACTGTTACCTTTGAAGACAAAAAGCCGATGGGCATCCTCCAAGGTCCGTGGAGTACCGATGACATAATTCAAGAAATAATAGAGAAGAGCCACCGTGGTAACGAAGACAAAGCCATTGTGTACGACGCTGATCCCAAGAAGCTGATAGAGAAGCTTATCAAGCTCGTGAAAGATACAAAGATAGAATATTTTAAATCCGCCACTGTTAGCGGTTCGCTCGCAGGTCTGTGCGAAGGGTCAAATTGCAAAGCCATACCAGTGCCGAGATTTGCCCCGCCGAAAAAATAGTATGTTGTGGAAGTTTGCTAGTTGGAATGTGAACGGCCTGCGGGCTATTGAACGCAAGGGCTTGCTGCGACCTTTCATTGAGGAACAGAAGCCTGACGTGCTTTGCTTGCAAGAAGTTAAGATTGATGAGGATTCTCACAGTGGTACGGGTTTGGTGTATCCCTCATATAACGAAGCGTGGAATTACGGTGATCGTCCAGGATATTCTGGGACAGCAATCTTGTCTAACGAAAAATTGGGTGAGCCAAAAGTTAAAATGGGGCTAGGCGTTGATGAGTTCGATAGCGAAGGACGTGTTATGACTGCGGAGTATGATAAGTTTTACGTAGTAAATGCATACTTTCCAAATAGCCGCCCGGATCTTTCGAGGTTAGATTTCAAAAGTGACTTCAATGAAGCGATGCTCAAGCATTTGAAGAAGTTAGATAAAAAGAAGCCGGTAGTCCTAACCGGCGACTATAATGTGGCTCACGAGCCGATTGATTTGGCGAGGCCCAAAGAGAACGAGGGCAAACATGGCTATCACCTGCGCGAGAGGGAGTGGTTCGGTAAGTTGCTTGAAGCCGGCTTCGTAGACACATTTCGCCAGGCTCACCCCACCAAAGTGCAATACAGTTGGTGGAGCACCCGCTTTGGCACCAAAGCCCGCATTAACAATGTCGGCTGGCGCATAGACTATTTCGTAGTCAGCAAAAGGCTCGCGAGTAAGATCAAAAAAGCCGAAATCCTAGATCAAGTGAAAGGTTCCGATCACGCCCCCGTTACTTTGGAGATTGAGCTTTAGGTTTAGTAGACTCTTTAACGAAGGCTACCACGCGAGCGAAGGCCTTTGGGTCGTTCTCGGCGAGGTCGGCTAGGATTTTGCGATCTAAGATAACACCCTTCTTTTTGAGGTCGTTGATGAAGCGAGAGTAGGAGAGGCCAAGCGGGCGGACGGCGGCGTTAATTTTGATATTCCAAAGGGTGCGGAAGTCGCCCTTCTTATCGCGTCTGTGAGCACGGGCGTAAGCTAGGCCTTTAGTTATGGCCACTTTGGCCGCGCGCTCTTTGGTGCTTCGGCCGTGACGATAACCCTTGGCCATCTTAAGGAGCTTGCGACGCCTTTTTATTGCATGTTTACCCTTTTTGACTCTCATGATTTAAATGTTAGTTATTTAGAAACTTAGCTAACTGGGGCATATTAAGACCAGCCACCTTCATCTTCATTGTGTGTTGCTGGCCGCGCTTGCGATTAAGTTGCGACGAACGTGATGCCTTGGCGTTGTAGTGATCGTGCCCAGGTGAACGCGAAATAATTTTGCCGCGCTTTGTTACCTTAAGGCGTTTGGTATATGACTTGTTTGTTTTTGCGTTTGTTTTTGACATATTTGTTGCTTCGCTTCGCTACGAGTTTTTATTTTTTCTTCGTTCTCTCGATTACTAGTGTCAGTCCCTTCGGGCTCGGCTTGATTTCGTCAATGATACGAAATTCTTCGGTGATTAATTTTAAAACTCGGTCCAAGCGCTCCTTGAGGAAGTTCTTGTCCATATACTTGGCCCGCCCTCGCAAGTACAGATCAATCTTCACTCGGTGGCCCTCACCCAAGAACTTGCTGGCCATCTTGGCCTTAAGGTCCAAGTCGTGATCGCCTGTGCCAATCTTAACCTGAATCTGCTTGGTCTCTTGGACGTGGGTCTTGGCTTTGGCCTCCTTTTGTTTCTTCTGCTCTTGGTACTGCCATTTGCCCGAATCAATGATCTTGGCTACTGGGGGAGTGGCCGTGGGGCTTATCTCCACCAAATCAAGGCCCAACTTATCAGCCTGTTCGAGGGCCGCCTCTCGGCTAATGACCCCCAAGTTGCTACCATCCTCCAAGAGAACCCGTAGTTCCTTAGCTTGTATTTGATGGTTTATACGTACGGCCCTATTCATTTAGCCAAGAGAGTATAACCCATCTCGTTGCAAAAGGAAAGGCCCAGGGCATAGAGCGCCCCAGGCCGGGATTCTGTCATGGTTAGTAGAGCTTGGGATGGATGAAGGGTATTAGTGCCGAGACAACCGCATGTCGGTAGAGCTCGGTGCGGTCGATCACGCCTCCGGTGAGTAGGCCGATGGCGCCCATGCGCTGTTTGGAGTTTTGCTCTTTGAAGACGATGTCGCATGCCTCGCCGACTTCCTTGCCTTCCTTGAGCACCAGCTGCCGTATCTTTTCGGGCAGAAAAAATGTCATCGTTTTGCCGGCACCAACTCTGCCTGCCTTGTCGGCTACGACTATCCACGCAAATTCTTGCATCAGTCCGTCGCCGTCCTCGACGCCACCCTCTAGTCCGACGAAGAAGTCGCCTTTCGGTACCAGCTCCTTTGCATGTCTGGCGCGGTTACAGGCACCCTCAAGGGTTGTCTCATCGGTGAGCGGTTGAGCTGGTACACCCGAAGTCGCCCGAACACCACGGAACTCAAACTTCCCTTTGGGGAAGCACTGGGCGAAGGCCTGCTTCACAGTCTCGATTTTGACAGGATTCTCTGAGGCAACCACTACTAGTTTCATCCTTTCACCTCCGCTTGGGAGATTAGCAAAACAAGTGGCATGTTACAACCCTGTAGTAGAGCTTTGCTTCACTACGGGGTACAATAGGCCTATGCCACGGCTTTTGGAACATAAACGGGCTCATAACGACTACTCTATTGAGGAGCGTTTTGAGGCTGGGATAGAGTTGCTTGGTTCGGAGGTTAAGTCTCTGCGGGCGGGGCAAGGCAAATTGCTCGGGGCTCACGTGGTTATCCGTGGGGGAGAGGCCTTTGTACTTGGGATGCAGGTGCCGCCCTATCAACCCAAGAACGCGAGTGCAGACTTTGACCCAATGCGCACGCGCAAGCTCTTGTTTACGAAGAAGGAGTTGGCTACCCTCGCTCTATTCGAGGCACGCAAAGGTTTTACCCTCATCCCCGTGGCTGTTTACACTAAAGCCAAAAAGATTAAAGTAGAAGTGGCGGTGGCCAAGGGCAAGAAGCTTCACGATCGTCGAGAGGATATCAAAAAGCGAGAGGATACTCGAGCGATGGCCAGGGCCACGAAGAGAGAATTATGATGTATGAATTATGAATAAAGTCCCAAGATTTAAAAAGAAGAGATTAGTAATTGGGGTTTTGGTGCTTGTCTGCGTTTTGAGTTTTGGTGTTTGGGCTTTTGCCTCACGTACCCCACGCGAGCTGACCACTACACTCGATTTGACCAATAAAAAGATTTTAGGTGACCCGCCCGTCTCTACCTTCTCCGATATACTTTCAGACTTCGCTGATTTAGCAAATAATTTGGGTGGCTCTCTTCTTGCCGCGGCGGATTCAGATTATATCCATATTCGTGAAGGTTTGCGTAAGGAGGAGGTGGCGGATCTATTTGGCAAGAATTTGGATTGGTCCAAAGAGCAAAAGCTCGCCTTCGCCACCGCCATTGAGGGTAAGTACTACCCGGGCACTTATTCCATCCCGAGTTCGGGTAGTGAGGAGATATTGCGCGAGGTTATGTTGCACCGATTTGAAAAGCAGGTGGCCGATCGCTACTCTACAACCACAGCGCGGGTGATTAAACTAGACGTAGCTCTCAAGATTGCTTCGCTCATTGAGCGTGAAGCCGGGGGAAAGAGCGATATGCGCCTTATTAGTGGCGTGATATGGAATCGCATCTTCAAAGATATGCCACTTGGTATCGACGCCACTCTCCAATATGCCAAGGCCACGAGCTCGCCATGGTGGCGGACAGTTAATTCGGTAGACAAAAACATAGATTCGCCCTTCAACACATATAAGCGCAAGGGTTTACCACCCACACCTATCGCCAGCCCCGGTCTTGCCTCTATCGACGCCGCTCTCAACCCGAAAAAGACCGACTGCCTCTTCTACATTCACGACAGTGCCAGGCGCATCCATTGCTCGGCTACCTACGCAGGCCACTTGAAGAATATTAAAAAGTATCTACAATAGAGATACGCGTATCATTAGCAACTAACCACATTAATTATGGATCAAGCTACTTCAAACACCCCAAATTCGAACACGGGTAACTCTACGGGTGGAGCTTCGAGTCACGGCACTGCCGCGGCCGCGCGCTTCCCGATACTTTTTTGGATACCTCTAATCTCTAGCCCTAAGACAGCGGTGGGCACCTTCCACGCCAATCAGGGTTTGGTACATCTCCTTACCTGGATAGCAGGCAATATCATACTTATGTTCATCCCGTTCCTTGGTTGGGTTCTCTTACCCGTTTGGTTTATCTTAAATGTTGTCCTTTCGATTATGGGGATAGTTGACGCCTCCAAAGGCGGTATGAAGCCCCTACCTGTTGTCGGGCACATCACCCTCATTAAGTAGCTACGCGTAACTTTAGCAGGGG
This sequence comes from Minisyncoccota bacterium, assembly GCA_036517855.1. Classification (GTDB taxonomy): domain Bacteria; phylum Patescibacteriota; class Minisyncoccia; order Phycocordibacterales; family DATDSR01; genus DATDSR01. The sequence goes on from DATDSR010000053.1 coordinate 7,618, forward strand.
CACTTAGATTCGGCCTTTCCACAGGCTTTGCATTTGAGTAGGCAGTGATCGCCTCCGCAGGGCTGGTGGTTGGTATCGTGCTCCGCCGATTCGGCCCCGCACATATCACACTTATAACCATCCGTCGGTCCACCGCAGTGGCTGCACAAAACACCCTTGTCGTTATCCATATTTTTGGATTAGACTAATAAACGTATCTCTGGTAGCCGTCTCGGTACGCAAAAAATTACAAAGACTCCTTTTCTTCCACTTCTTCGCTTAGTTCTTCGATGTCCTCCTGGATTTCTTCAACGTCTTGGCTTACCTCCTGCAAGCTTTCGGCGTGCTTATTAACGGTCATCTGGATGAAAATGGAAAGGTAGATAGCCTCAAGCGAAACAATTGTGGTGAGCACAAGCAGTACACGGTCCCAGCCGAAACCGAAGAAGCCAAGCGCCAGTGCCCCAATGAAAACAAGAGTATGCACAACCAAAGATTGCGTTGACCCCGCCCAAGAGGTAGCCTTGTGTGCGAACTTATCTAGCATTAGAAGAAATATATACTAAAACAACAAAGACCGCCACGTGCCCCTTTCCTTTCGGGTCTTCGTTGCGGTCTCTAAGAGACCTTCTTGGTGAGGATCATTTGGACTGCCGGCTCTGACCCGTCGTCTGCCTCGTTGGGGTCGATGTCGCTCGGATAAACGGCTACCAGAGGAACTTTTTCTTCTGTCCTTAACCTAGCGGCTTCACGCCGGGCACTCCCCCTGCTAGAGTGCTCTATCGGTTCCTTTGACCACCGACAGCCTCTTGCCCCCACCAGAGTCCAGACACACCATCTGGGCTTGGCTTCTAGGTCGATGTCTACGCCCATGGAATTTCCCTCCCACCTATAAATTACTCTAGATGGAAAATGAGTCAAGGGGTCAGCAAAAACCGATGGGCTGTGGCTTTGCACTAGAATGGCTTGGCGACCATCGCTTCGTCAATTACGACGCCGTGAGATTTAATCACGCCGAGCAAATGCTCGCGAAAGACTTGCATCGAAATCAATCCTTCTCGCGCATCGGCGAGTTTTTGATAGTTATCTATTTTTTCCAAATTCAAACCGTGAGCCACAACTCCTAGGTTGAAACCAAGTTGCACCTTGCGCTCTTCAGACAAATCATCCCACGCACTTACCTGCGTAAAGCGCAATACCTGCTCACACCCATGAATGACGAACTTATCCATGGGTAAAGTATAGCAAACAAAATAGGGTATATTTACATCCCAAATATAGGGGGAAGTTTCCTACGCAAGTTGATTTTTCATTTCGCGTTCAATGGTCTGTGAGAAGTTGCGGATTATAGCCTGCTGGCTTACTGGGAGAAATGCGCCAAGTTCAGTGCGAAAATCAAGCTTGCTTGCCTCGTTTACAATCTGTGTCGCAACCTCCTTCAATTTTATTTTCTGATCTTGCGATAGCATTCCCTTTCTCATTATGAAATAGAGGTCGTAGTAATCTCTAGGCTTCTTTCTCTGGATGAGCGCTCCGAACACTTTTTCATCAACAAGTTCCTCTTGTGGTAAGTGGTACAATGTGTAAGTTGGCACGAAATTATTGCTGATGCTGTCAACTTCTGCTTGAACGCCACGGCCATTACGAAATGATATATTTATCTCTATATTTATAGGGGCATAGCTTTCGGCCTGCAATGTGGCTAATCCTACGTACCCCCCGCTTGTAGAGTGTGATTTGTTATTTATTTCTACGCGGATGCCATTTGCCACCATCTTCGCAAGAACACTTACAAACAAGTCCTCCACGAACTTTGTGGCTTCTGGAATGGGGACACCGAACAATGAGAAGTCTAAATCTTCTGAAAAGCGGGGTGAACTATAGACAATGCGCAGTGCCGTCCCGCCCTTAAAAAGCAACTTTTCTGATCCTTGGAGCTGATATAGTTCTGTAAGAAACAAGTGTTGAGCGTATTCACGGACAATGTTTGGGAATACGCTTGTTTGTTCCTGTCGAGCGATACGCTCAAATACTTCTGATCCAATCATAACAATGTTCTTTTTAGTATAGCAATAAGTTTTTGATTATTAAATAACCTCGCATACTTAAGTGCCTTGTTTTTATCAATCTTAGTCTTGTCAAAACGGCTAATGGGCTTTTTGTTAAAAAGAACGCGATAATAAAGACTATCAACGAAGGCTTTTTCAATATCCGCAATGCGGAAAGTAAAACCACGTTGCTTCTCCACAACATATCCCGTAAAGGCAGTCTTTTTAATTCGCCGATATGAATATATTTTACCCACCGTCTCAAATCGTCGAGTCGCTTTTGTGGTTACTGATGTTATTTCGTAAACGGTCTCGGGGATGACGCCGTGATATGAAAGAGCAAACTCGCGGGAAACATATGATGGATTGTAGAGCTTATTGGCCAGATATAATTCAGGGGGCAGGGCATCGGGGAAAGAATATAAACCGCGTTTGACACGAACGATGATACCACCCTTTGTATAGCGATGGAGTAGGAAAGTTGCGGCAATTTTAGAAACTCCAAATACTATCTGTACATCGCGTGGGGAAAAGAGGACTATCTTTTTAGCCTTAATCTTAGCCACGAAATCAGCACGATTCACCAACTTAGCCATATTGCTAATATACCGAATCTACGCAAAATAGCAAGTTCCAGTGTGGATAAGCCCCGTTCTCTGTGCTAGCACACAACCATGAACGACGAATTTATCCATAACTTCTAACCCTCGGACTTATTTGTTCTATTAAAGGGTGCAGGTGCGAGGAGGTCGTCGAGCAACTCGAGTTCGAGTGGGTCACCAATGTGGTCGGCGAAGGGTTCGTTTGGGTGTGGCCAGTCTTTGCGCTCGGCGAACATACGCTGTCTGGTTTCCTTGCTGGGCCAACGGGCATAAGCCCAGAAGGTCCCGTCTGTGGCTTTGTGGAGACTCGAGCCAAGTGACCCCCAAGTTTCGTAAGTCAGTCGCGTTCCTTCACTCCAATTCTTAATGAAATCGACCTCGGCAATCCCAGGCTTCAACTTCCAATGATAAATTAAGCAATGCATTGAATTATTTTATCATAAATAGTACAACGGGTAATCAGCTTGGAAATGAGAAGGGCCCCGGTCTTGCTGACCCAGGGCCCTAATGCTCTCACCTTCCTCCCTTTCATTACGATCTTTCGCCAGGGTGTTCGTACTGGCGAAGCTCCGTGACGAAGCGACCCCAGCGCGGGTGAATCGCCCCCAGTAGCTTGATGTGCGAGAGCGCCTCTTCGATGACCCACTTCGCGTGGCGTCGATCGTGTGACAGATCAGGCCCCTCCTCCGAGGTTCGTGGGTTGAGACCGTGGGCGCGGAATGTCTCCAGGAGATCCTCCGGGAGACGAACTCCCACGAAATCCGATGGCTCCTGAATCTCTTCGAGCCACTCGATCACCTCCACGTAATTCTTGAAGTTGATGTTCGCAAGGCGAAGCGCTGCCGCGTCTACCGCGGTCTGCTTTTCTCGCCTTTCCGTCTCGTAGTCTCTCGTCATGATCTCCTCCTCAGCGTAGAATTTCCTGGAGCGAGTATACACCCGTACTTGACAAAAGTCAATAGGGTATGTTTTGTAAAATCCCAGTTCTAATTCCTGCCATCTGGGTACGAAAGCAGCCCTCTGCCCGGGGCTGAAATTACAGTTTTGTCGGCAAGCTTTTTGAGTATCTTTCGATTAGCCCCTCCTTCTTTTCGCGGCGCCATTTTTTGATTTGGATTTAAATTTAGATTAGGTGTTTTGATGTAAAGGCATATCCGGAGCTAGACTTAAGGTAGCGTTCAAAATCATAGGCACGCGGTTTGTTGTTAAAGGCGCAGTACCAGATTATTTTGTAAACGCCGTTATTTTTGGTGGTTTTTGTTTGGCCGGAATTATGTTGAGTCAAGCGTTGTTTTAAGTCGTTTGTGACGCCAATATACTTTTCGCCTTTATCGTTCATTAAGATGTAGACGTAATGCATAACTAAAATTATATCACTACGCTTCCACGGAGCTCACGGTAGGCCTACCACCCCACTTCGCCAAGGCTTCGCGGGGTCCTACCACTTCACTCGCTGGCCGCAAAAGTGCGCGCACCGCGTAGCAAAAAGCTCCCTACAGGGAGCTTTTTGTGAAGTGGTGGAGATGCCGGGAATCGAACCCGGGTGCATAACGCAAAAGAGAGTGGATCTACAAGCTTAGGATATCTTGGTTTTTCGCATTGAGTATAAAAGATATCCGAAAGCACTCAATGCTAAGCCTCAATTTTTCGAATCGTGGGTGAGGCGGTCCGCGAATCTAATCACAGTGGTTACACCTTTATCGTTACAGTGAGCTCTTGCGATAAAGATGGCGATGGACTTAAGCCATCGCGAAAGCAAAGTTCATATATGGCGAAGCCACAAGTGAACCCTGCTCCCCGTTAGTTGCCTTTGCAGGTAACAATTGCCAATTTAATTAGCGTGAGACTTGGCACTCACGGCTTGCGCACAATCAGTGTGCACTATGTCTAGGCCGATCATCCCCGCGAAACTTACCTGCGTGAAGCGCAGATGTAAGTTTCAGCGCCCCGCGAAGCCCCGCAGAGCTTTAGCGGCGTGGGGCGAAGTGGGGCAGATAAGTTTTGCGTGAGTGACCGACACTAATTTTCAAAGTACTTGGCCGGCGGAGGGTAGGCGAGACTGCCCCACCCTCCGCGCGAGCCTACCGGCGTGACCGGTGGTAGCGACCGATCGCGATGCGAGCCAGCAACTGGTTGACTGAAAACGCGACTGCTTTCATTAGAGAGGTCCTTGGACGCGAGGGGAAGGGTCTCCCATCCAGTTACAGAGTATATCAGCTTTACGGGGGTCTGTCAAATCAAAGAAAATGCCGTATACTATAACGAATGAAGTGGCGAATCATGACCCTTGTTTTCTTTATCGGCCTCATATTGCTTGGCTGGTACTACATTGATTGGAGTGCCTACATTGCCGACCCCGAGTTAATCCGCGACGCCATCTCAACCCACAAATATTGGACGCCGGTTGTATTCCTCGTGGTGCAAATTATCGGCGAGCTTATGCTTGTGCCGGGCACGCCCTTCACCATCGCTGGTGGGTTGATGTTTGGTGTCTTTTGGGGGAGTATCTTCTCTCTATTTTGTAGCGTGGTGTCATCGATGCTCATCTTTTGGGCTATGCGTTACGTGGGTAACTCCTCTATCATTCAGTATTTGCACGACCGATTTGAGATTATGCGCCGCTACAATTTGGCTCTCGAGAATCATGGTTTGCGCCACGTAATCATTATGCGCGTATTACCTTTCGCACCCAACAACTTCTTGAATATTGGATATGGCTTAACTAAAGTCTCGTCCAAGGATTTCGCCTTGGGTACTTTGCTTGGCAATTTACCGAGTACAATCGTACTTTCATACTTTGGCAACTTGGTTGTTACCGCTGATGATTTAAATTATGTGATATTGGCTGTAGCAGGTATTATACTTGTGTCGTACTTATGGTTTCGTTATGGTGGAGGCGACAAGTTGATATCAGGCGTAAAAAGCATATAACCGCAAGTGCCAATATATGAAAGAAGATAAACCAGCAGGTGAGATAGAACAGCAGAGGCTTGCCGAACACGTACTTGGGTGGACTATTGTGTACTCAAACGATACTAACGCCCCAAGATTAAAAATCGATCACAATAAAAATATTGTTGAGGTGAGCACGCTACGCGCACCTGACAGAAAAGAAATGTACCGTCTTGGCGCACTTGCCGCGGCGCGTGAGGTGGCAACCATTGAGGCATTCCGCGGGAGCGATCCAAAAGAAGTGACACAGATGTTTGCTGATAATCCACCTTTTGTCAATGAACTGCTGCGTTTGACAGGCGCTCGCGTGCTTAGAGAGCGCGATCCGGATGCGGCAGAGCGTATCGCTCTGGAATCGCCGAACACAGGGAGTCTCGTGGCAGAATTTAAAGCTGCATGCGCAGAGTTTGTCGCAACAGGAGCCTTCCCGAAGATGACGGAACCAGTCCAGGTGGCGCTTGAAACACTACCTACGTCACCTAAGTCTGGAGAGCATCTCCTTACCGCCTTTACAAACGGCAATGTTGCTCTTTCGCGTAAGCGCGATTATTTTAATCGGTTTTTTGCGCCTGCTCTAGAAAGACTTCGAGAGATTGATGCTAATCTGCGTGCTACAGATTCAGAAAACTTTCAACCTTCAACCGACGACTCTCCAGAGGGACCAGAAATTCTTGAAGAGGACATAGAGCAACGCGTTGAACCCTTTATAGGTGGGTATTTCAGAGAAAAGGTGTTGGATGGTGTTGATTGGGATGCCATGCGTGTTGTATCTAGCGGTGCTAACTCGGAGCGTTTACAAGCACCAGATGAAGAGCGCGACCCGGCCACCGTAGCAAACCAACATATTTTCTCTGGGAGAAACGGCGCCCGTTCGACAGAAGAAGAGTTGACAATACCCCTGCGTGCAGACAGTTTAGTTTTACCCGAGACACTTTCAAAAGGATTCGCAATTCGCCAAACTTCAAATGGTGTTCATACGATTGAGTGGGCAGGTGAAGGCGCTCCACCAAATGATTACAAATTTTCATTTGCTCGCGTTGACGCTCCTACCGCGTGGCAATTTGCGCCGCCAACTGAAGGCGAACAAGGGATACCAGATGCTGTAGTAGCCACGCTCAAAGAGGAGACCCGTGCTTTCCTAGAAGAACTTCGTGTCGCGCGCGTTACCGATGAAGCTCGCGCACGCCAAGTCGCTCTGCGTGTGCAGAAGAATATTGAATATGTAAACGATAGCGCGGTTGGTATCGCTCTCTCCGCGGCGGGTGATCAATATTTTGCCGAATTAGAGAAAAGGAAAAAGGGGGACTGCGATGTTGCCAACTTCTACGCTTTGGCCCAGTTACGCACGCTTGCGATACCTTGCCGCATGGTCACGGGTTATCATATTTCGCGCGACAAGCGTTTTGCCTTCGCGGCACTCGCCGGCACAAAGCACGCGTGGCTTGAATGGTGGGATGAGTCAAAAGGTTTGTGGGAGCGTATTGATGCCACGCCACCCAAGCCACCTGGCAAAAATGAGGAAGAGAAAGATGAAGATAAAAAAAGCGGAACGGGTGGCACAGAGATGACCATTGGCAATGGAGATAATGAGTCTATACCAGATCAAGGAGAATCAGACGATGACCCGTGGGGTGTGCCGTTTGGTGATGAGGAAATTGCGCGCTTGGGCGAAAGGCTTGAAGAGATTACCACTAGCGATAGTGGCGAGTCTGGTGGGAGCGCAGAGCGAATCAAGCAGATATTTGAGGATCTCTACGGTGTACCCCGCGATAAGTGGGATGCCGTGCGTAAGTTTGCCGAAGCGGTTTCGCGCGAGCGCATCTCGCGTGAAGCAACCATTGATAAGAGCGCTGACTCGACTGTTGCCCTAGAGTGGAAGCGCATTTTGGACCTTCTCCTTGTCGCGTATCGCTTACCCACGAGAGTGCAACGTGTTATGGGACGCGAGAGTGCCGGCGGCGTGCTCACTGACCCGGTGTCCGCGGGCACCGATGTGTTGCTTGGCACTGATGATCCGTATGGTTATGAGAAGACGAACAAGCGCGAGAGGGTAGAGAAATTGCCAGTCCGCTTCTCCAACGACTTCCTCCTTGATGTTACCGCGTCTATGCAAGCGACAAGTAACGACGGTAAGTCATTACTCGAGCTTGAGCGTCAGTTTGTCGTCTCTTCGCTCTATGAAGGCTACAAGTTGAACGAAAATATAAAGCAACATGCTGTGACCCTACGCAAAACGCCGGTAATCACGAATCACGTGCTCTCGATACATGGTGGCGATACTTGGCGCGAAATTCTTGAGACCGGCCCTATGTCTTTGAAGAGACTCGCGAGCGTCTATGATATTTTTAGTAAGCCGGTGGCCGGGGCCGGGGCCATGGCAGAGGCAGTGGAAGCTTATGCCAAAACACTTGAATCTGATCTTGCGACAGTAACCGCGCTTGAAGATGGCGAAATGGTTAAGACTTTAACCATTATCACCGATGGGAATCTTTGGTGCAGTGCCTGTGGCGAAGAGTCATGTAGTTACGAACTTCACGGAGCGTCGCTCGCACGCGTAGAGAAGGCACTTAAAATTGTCCGCAAGCGCGGAGTTATTGTAAATGTTATTGGGTTTACCGAACAGTCTAGACCTGTTGCGAAATTGTTTGCCGTTGGGGGCGACCCGGTGGCCGCCGTTGTGGTTGAGGATCTAGCGGGGGCACTGGTAGCCCACCAAACCCAAGTTATTAGGGCAATGAAACCGGCGATTGTGGCCGCCCATAAACGTGGTAATATATAGACATTGTGTCTGAAGAAGGGCCTAAAGTTTCGTCAGAAGAAGGGGTAGAACACGCGTATATTGCGCGCCCAATTCGTGACCGCTTCGTCACGCTTATCCCAGGTGTTATTTGGTCTAATCATAAAATTAACCAAGAGGCTAATCAGACAGAAGAGAACGGCCCCTCTTTACCTAAAGAGGCCGTGGCGACATCCTTAGATGTCCGCTTACTAGAACTCTATGCGCTTGCCCAGGAGTACTCTATGGAACCGGGGAATGTAAGTACGGCCACTCGCTCGAGACAAATCGATGCTCTTGCTGACTTAAACAAGACTCCAGACAATAAATATCTAGAGGAATTACAGACATTATTTGAGCAAGATGTAGACGAAAATACCGCACAGCCTGAAGGCAAAACGCTTGGTAAAATTGTAAGCGAACGGCGCGAAAGTTTGAAGGTTGCTATGCTTAATCTCCTCGCCGATTCAGAACTACGTGAGCGATATGAGGCGGAGGTTGCAAGCGAGAAGGCGATTCATCGTTCGACCACGAAGAAGGGACTTATGGGGGAAGTACTCGAAATGCGCGCACTCCAAGGTCGCTTGCAAAGTGCAAGGCGGCGGATTCGAGTAGATGAATTACTAGCTCGCGAAGAGGTTGGAGGTGTATCGCGGCCTAAAGCGCCGGGCAGAACACCGATGGCTGTCGCCAACCTCGACCGTGGTATTACGCTTGCCCAAGCGAAAGAAGCGAAAACAATTTCGAAGCTTTCCGCACCCGAACGAGGGTTGTTGGCAACCGAGGCACTACTTAAAGGTAAGCGCGAACTTGAGACGAGTGGCTTCGCCATGACGCCATCACGCGAGAGACTTGTCACCGAAATTGCCGACCTGACAGCCCAGGGATTCCGTGTATTTATGGGCGGTCCCACTGGCACTGGCAAAACAGCTTTGGCCATCTTTGCCCTCAAAGAACTTGCGGACGGATCTTACTCGTGGATTACTTGGACAGGTGAAACAAGTGTGCGTGATATCTTCGGCTCTCCAAAGTTAACTCAAACAAGCGAAGGGAAATTTGAGAGTAGTATGACTAAAGGTCCAATGACTCGCGCGGTTATAGGAGAGAAGCGAGGGGTTCTGAACGAAGAGATTACCGCCGGTCAAACCAATGTACAAATGAGTATGAAGACAATTTGGTCGTCGCGACCGGGGGATCAAATTAATTTGCCCGGTTTCAACGGCACCGAGTTTACAAAGGCCCAAGTCATCGAGCTCGCCACCGGCAACCTAAAGGGCAAGCGCCACCAAGAGCGCGAATCTATGGATCCGGCCATTGCTCGCGAGTTCAAGGCTCTGGAGGTGCCGTTTATCCCGGCAGGCGAGATGCGCGATATTATTTTGATGGATATCATTGACCGCTCTGGAGTGATGCCTATTTCGAAGACCGAGATAGGGATGATTGAGCAGTTTTGCAAAGCCGCCGAATTTTCACAGATGGCGTATCTCGAGGAGATTCCAAGCGAAATTAAGCAAAGTGATTTGTACAAGATTATTTCACCGGCCGGGCAGGACGTCGCCCTTTCGAGTGTCTTTTTCGATACCGGTACTGTCAGAGACCTTTTCAAAGGTTGGCGAGCATCCGGCCGACCGCTTGCCATCTATCTGCAAGAGGGCCTGCACCGATTCATAGATGCCAATCCGCACTTCAGCGAGTTGAAGGTAGAGCGCGAAGTGCTCAAGAATATCTTGCGCGCTTATGGCTTCGCTGTGGGCTCGGCAAAGCCAGAGAACTTTTTCACTCCGGTTGGCACTCACAAACTCGCCGGTGAGCACCCATACTTGCGTCCATCCGAGCTCGGCTTCCTCATCCCGGGCGCACCCCCAAGCGAGGAGGATGAATTTAGTGCTGACAAATTGCTTGACTACGAAGCTAAAGAAATAAATCTTGGCCAACAAGTATTGACCCCCGGCCAAATAATAACCAAAGGTGGCGTTAGAATGGTCTTTAAGGGTATAAATAAAATAGATGGAACCCCCTTTTTCGAAGAGGTTGTTTCCCCCGAACGCCCGAGCCTCACCTTCACTGCCCAATACCGCTACCAAGACCAGCAAGGCAAGCAAATTGAAGAGGAGGCAGAATTTAACCTCGACCGCTCGCTCGCCAAGTGGCAAGCCTTCTACACTAAGCACAAGATAGACCTACCACCTGACTTTGAAGAGACAATGTCTGACATCTGGTCGCGCAACGAGGAGGCTATGAAGGATGAGGCCGAGAAACTTGGCTTCGACAACGTCCTGATGATACCCGCTGGCTTTACCCCCGCCGCTTTGCACACCCCGATGTCCGCCGGATACAACGCCACCCATCAAGGCGACAACTTCAAAGTCGGAGGCTCCTTCCAAGGTGTCAAGGAGAGCAATCAGGCCCGCATCATCCTCCTACACAAGAAGAATGCTAGAAACTTATACAACGACCCCACCACCCTGCCCATCCTCAAAGCTACCCTCTCCAAAACAACCCAAGAGCTTTTCGATGCCGGCGAGAGACTTACTCTCTCCGACTACCTCCTCTACCAACGGGCCTACTTCGAAGAATCAGGCCAGCATTTAGACGAAAGTGGTTGGACATGGCTCCCCGGCTCCACCGTGCCTAATCCGGGAGGCGGTCTTCGCTTCGTGAGCGCGGACTGGGATCCCGTCGGCGGCCTGCTCGATGTGCACGCGGATGACCCCGCGGTCTCGGTCTCGAACTTGGGTTGCCGCCTCTCCCGCTTGTTCCTTTAACAAAGAGGTAGCTTGTATATTTTACTTTTCAACTTCTTTTTGATTTAATCTTTGTATCTCCCGCTTGGCTAGTACAACCACACAATGGTTTGCCAAGCACGATAGGGACAACTAAGACACTCCGCGCTTGCCGGCGGAGGTAAGTTGCCCGAGTCGTTAAGAACAAGGAACAGCAGTCTTGCCCTAGGGTTTAGGCACCCTGATAAAGTGTGAACGGTTTCCCCGGTTGCAATGGACAGGGCAAGGCTACAAGAGAGGCGGTCTTCGCTTCGTGAACGCGAACTGGAATCCCGACGACGGCCAGCTCGATGTGAACGCGAATGACCCCGCGAACTCGAACTCGAACTTGGGTTGCCGCCTCTCCCGCCGTTCCCTGACCGCTTTCTAGACGTTGTTCTTTGAGTATTTAATCCAGCCTTGTGTCATCTTGCCCGCCTCCTGCAAATGCGTTTGGATTTCAAGATAGGTCGGAGTCTTGATTAGCTCCATATTAAGAGCTATCCGCACAAGCAGTTTGGTAATTTCGATTTTGGCGTTCACCTTGATTAGCTTGCTTGGCCTATCGTATTTGTTGGCACTGTTTGCCTCCACCACTAGTTCGCAAGCCTCGAGCACAGCCCTCTGCATAGCCTCGCCAAGTGAGTAGCGCTCAAATTTGGGCAATGTTAGTATTAACTTGTGGACGCAGTGGTAGATTACGAATAGTTTGGCTATGAGTGGTATCTCAAGTTTCTCAAAATCTTTATGAACTTCCATACAAGTTATGAGTATTTGTGTAATTTTGATAACATCTTTTTAGCTTGGCAAAGGGTAAAATCAGGTAAATCCGAGAGAAAAGATATACTTACGTTTGAGCGACATCTTGAGGATAATCTACTTGATTTGCACAGCGTGCTAGTCTCTAGGGAGTACGAACACGGCGGGTATCAATATATGCAAGTCTTCGACGGCAAGAAGCGCGATATTTATAAGTCGGGTGTGCGCGACAAAGTAGTTGATCAGCTCGTGAGTAGGTATATCGACAGGTTGTGCCGCGCGGACTTCATAGCCGACACTTATGCCTCAATCCCGGGCAGAGGTTTGCACAAGGCGGTTGAATCTGTGAGGTATTTTTGCAAACTCTCTTCAGACGGCGGCCACAGGCCTTGCTTCGTTCTTAAGGGTGATGTGCGCAGTTACTTCGCCTCTATTGACCACGAAATATTGTTAGACCAATTGCGCTTGCGTGTTTCAGATGAGAATATCCTAAATTTACTCAAAACAATTATTAAGAGCTTTGAGCCGGGCTTGCCTCTTGGTAACGTAGCAAGCCAGATATTGGCAAACATTTATTTGCATCCATTCGATTTGTTTGTTAAGAAGTTACTACGCCAGAGATATTACGCCAGATACAACGATGACTTTGTGGTAATTTCAGAATCAAGAGATGAATTGGCGAAGGTGTCACCTATGATTCAAGAGTGGCTGTGGTTGGAACTCAAACTTTGTGTGCCAGACAATAAAATCACAATAAGCAAGTTCTGCGCTGGCTTTGAATTCTTGGGGTATAAGATTTTGCCACAGGCGATGCTCTTGCGGGGTACGACCAAGGCCAAGGTGTACGCCAACTTCTCTGAACGGAATAAAACCTCGTATCTAGGACTGCTTGCTCACGCGGATACATACAATTTAAGACAAAAACTCTATGCCTGAAAGTGAAGAAACAAAGATGGAAGGAGAGCGGAGTGCTTGCGCGAGAGTGTTTTGTGGTGTATACTTCTAAAATAAATATGAATTCTACCCTTGATCTACAATCAATTAAGTCACTTGCCCAGCCGGTATTTATGGCGCACGATGTTTCGTATGCCGGGTTGTTCGGTTCTTACTCGAAGGGGAGTGCCGGGCCAGAAAGTGATGTGGACATACTGGTTCGCTTTAATGAACAGAAAAGTCTTTTGGACATTATCTCGCTAGAACAGGATTTAGAGCAGGTTTTTGATCGCGAGGTTGATGTTTTGACAGAAGGTGCTGTGAGTCCATATTTACGTGATAGTATCTATGCCTCCTTACGGCCAATCTATGGATGACAAGGCTTACCTACAACACATTGCCGAGGCGGTTTTGAAGATTGATAAGTATACAAAGAACGCAACAGAGACAACTTTTGTTCAGGATGAAATGATGCGGGATGCCGTTGTCAGAGAGTTTGAAATAATTGGTGAGGCTAGTCGGCGGTTATCAGATTTGTCTCGCCGCAAAACAGAGGAGATACCTTGGAGCCAAGTAATCGCAATGCGTAATAAACTTTCCCATGAATATTTCGGGGTTGATTTTAAGGCTGTGTGGGCTGTGGTTCAAAGAGATTTGTCGCCACTTTCGAGAGCGGTTACAAAACTACTTTCAGAAATGGATTAGCTGGAATGATGTTATAATAACCCCGCCCATGCCCCACTCCAAAGACACACCCCCAAGCACATTCAATCCCACCATCCCCGAGTTAAACGCCATGATCAAGAGTGGGGAAGTGGTGGTACTACCACATCAACAATCGGTCCATGCCCCTTCCCCCGAACGCCCGAGCCTCACCTTCACTGCCCAATACCGCTACCAAGACCAGCAAGGCAAGCAAATTGAAGAGGAGGCAGAATTTAACCTCGACCGCTCGCTCGCCAAGTGGCAAGCCTTCTACACTAAGCACAA
>DATDSR010000054.1:0-4769 GCA_036517855.1 Minisyncoccota bacterium
CCCCCTCGAGGTCCGACCTCATTCCCTGTAATTTAGATTCGAACACGGCCGAGGCTGGCTGACGAGCATTGATTTCAATCAAATACATTTTGCCAGTTGAATCTTCACGAATGATGTCGAGGCCGAAGAGGCCCTTCCACTTTTGCCCGGCGAGTTTGGTGCCAATCGTTTGGGCGATGTCGTTATATTGTTTGTGACCGGCTTCGCCCAAGAGCTCAACTGCCTTGCCCCAATCGTTGCCGACTGTAGCAAAGGGGTTCGCTGTGAGGTCGCCCTCGCCGGTGCGTTGATAACTTATGCTCCCAATTAAAACATTGTCGCCCCACACAACAACGTTGTTGGTGAATGTTGAGCCTTTGATAAAGCGACTGGCTCGTACCATCCGCCGAGGAAATTGTTTTATCAAGTTACTTAAATCACTCTCTTTCTCAATTAAGAATGTACTTTCGCCCGAGTGACCAGTGGCAAATTGCAAGACGAAGGGTCGGCGTACGTTGCACTCTGAGAGTTCACCCAGCCAATGTTCAGGTAGTAAGTGGGCAAGTTCACCGAGCCAGGCCACTTGCGAGACTTTGTTTTCCACTTGCGTAGCCAGTGCCGCGCTTGGGTTTAAATTCTGCCATCCTCGCTCGTGGCAAACATCCTCCACATGACGTGATGGCTTGAATATAACAATACTCGATTTGTTCTCGTTCTTAAATTCGTCAACAAGTTCGCGGGTGCTCTTGTTTGAGTCACTCACAATGCTGTACCCTCGCGTTCCCTCCGCCCCGCCTTGCGTCGAGGCAGGTAACCCTTCCGCCCGTTCGTGGTCGCGGGTAACATAGGTGACTGGATGCTCTGCTAAATGAGTGTATAATCGGGGCAACATATGAAGATACTCTACATCGTGGGCACACCTATTGGCAACCTTGAGGATATCACCCTCCGGGCCTTGCGCGTGTTGGGCGAGGCGGATGTGATCCTCTGTGAGGATACTAGGGTCACAGAGAAACTTCTCAAACATTACAAAATTAACAAACCGCTCAAACCCTTTCATTCCCACACGCTAATACCTAGTACCCAATACCTGGCATCTTATGACTCTGTGGCTTATGTGAGCGACGCTGGCACACCGGGAGTGAGTGACCCGGGCGCGGCGCTGGTGGCCTACGCGCGAGAACAAGGCGCGGAGGTAGTTACCATCCCTGGCCCCTCGGCCGTGGCGGCTCTTGTAAGTATCGCTGGCAAAGAAATATGGGAGTTTGTCTTCAAAGGCTTCCCACCACACAAAAAAGGCCGCGAGACATTCTTTAAGCAAGTGGCCGCTGAACTTGGTTACCCGACCTCCAAGTCAAAGGGCAGGCCGGTTACTTTCTACGAAGCGCCCACCCGTGTGATCAAAGCCCTCACGTTACTCGAAAAATTTGCCCCCGACTCTCACATAATAATAGGCCGCGAACTAACCAAAAAATTCGAGGAAGTCTTGGAAGGCACCCCCACCCAACTCCTAACCCTCTTCAAACAAACCCCCGAAAAAATAAGAGGCGAATTCGTGATTTTGGTATCACCCCCTTAGCCCCCTCTTAACTTAAGAGGGGGCAGCGAAGCGGGGGCGATACTGCGCGATTGACAAAAAACTAAACGAGAGTAGTTTAGTTAAGGAGAGAAAGGAAGGAGGCTCAATGTGAGTTCACGAAATAGGAATATCAGGCCAAGATCGATTACCAATCTCATGACTGAGATCCTGTCCGCCCTTCTAGTGTTCGCGTCATGTGGTCTTTGTGCTGGCAACTTCTGGTACACCGAGGGTGGTGTTCAGAAAAAGATCAAAGCTGAATACAGTGAGGATTTCTGGATTGTCGGTTTCGAACGCCGTATCATGTCCTATACAAAAATTCTCGTTGTTGATGGGGAAACACAGACTGTGCGGACTATGTGCTTGGACACAAACGCTCTTTTTTATTACGAATTTCGGCCCTGTTCCTGAATTCAAGCCGGTGGGTGCCTAGCGCAAGTGCGCAGGGCCCCACCGGCTTCGGAGTTTTAATCCGAAAAGATTGTGTTATACTTTCAGCTATGACACCTTTGAATAAAGAGTGGCTCAATGTTGGGTTGGGGATTATCGTTTTTCTTTTGCCTTTGCTTGGTTTTCCACGCTCATTTAATACCGTGGTTTATATGCTCGTTGGTTTTGTTATCGCCGTGAATGCTTTGCGGGCTTTGCGTATGATCTATAGAGGGGACCGAGAAAGGCGGACAACGGATAACGTCGATGCGCCTAAGATTTAATAAGCCTGCCCGTTTTTGGTTATTGGTTGTAGTGGTAATTGGCGTTTTCGCTGGTGGTTATTACACGCTCGCGGCCCTTGAGCGAATGCCTGCCTATTCGGCTACCGCAGGCGCAGTAGTAGGAGCGACAAGCACTTCGACTGTTGGTGCACCGGCAGTTTACGTGCCTACGCACATTGCTACTCCCAAGGTGGTCAAGGCTATTTATGTGACCTCTTATGTGGCCGGGGTCAAAACTTGGCGAGAGAAGATGGCCAAGCTAATTGATGACACCGAACTAAACGCGATGGTCCTTGACGTCAAAGATTATACGGGCGAACTGGTGGAAACGCGCGCGCCCGATATTGTAGACTATATAAGGCAATTGCACGATAAGAAAATTTACGTCATTGGGCGAGTGTCAGTGTTTCAAGACCAGGCGTATGTTAAAGCTCACCCCGAACTTGCCGTGCGTCGCAAAGATAACGGGGGAGTATGGCGCGATCGCAAGGGCATAGCCTGGCTAGACCCAGGCTCGCGCGAGGCCTGGGATTACATCGTCAAGGTTTCAGAGGATGCCTACGCTCAAGGCTTCGACGAAATCAATCTTGATTACATTCGCTTTCCCTCCGACGGGGATATGAAGAATGTGCAATACAATTTTACATCCACTACCACACCCAAAGTGGTGACTATGCGTGCTTTTTACAAATACATTACGGACAGACTGCGAGCCCAAAACATTCCGGTCTCGGCGGATTTATTTGGTATGACCACCACCAATAAAGATGACTTGGGCATTGGCCAATCGCTTGAGAGTGCCCTCACCTTTTTCGATTACGTGGCGCCCATGGTGTATCCATCGCACTTCCCACCCACGTTTAACGGTTGGGCCGACCCCAACAAAGTCCCAGGTGAATTGATTGAGTTTGTGATGAGCAAGGCGGTGACAAGGGCCGACGCGCTCGATAGACTTGCTTCCAGCACCCTGGCTACTAGTTCTCTAGTCTCCAGGTTCAAGCTTCGCCCATGGCTTCAAGATTTCGATTATGGCGGTAATTATGGCCGGGCCGAAGTGAGAGCCCAAATAAACGGTACATATGCCGCAGGCCTAACAAGTTGGATGCTTTGGGACCCGGGAGTAAAATACACCACCAGCGTGTTTGACAAGATTTCCACTACCACCGCGAGCGCGCTATAATATAGGTGTGAACGAGGATACACGCGAACGGGTCGTTTATTTCGCTGAGACAGATCACCGCGACAAGCGGGTGCGTTTTGGTATTAAAGAGAAGGATCGCGACCGGCATATGTATGTCATTGGCAAGACGGGTATGGGTAAATCGACCACCCTCGAGAATATGGCTATCCAGGATATGCAGAACGGTTCGGGTATCGGCTTCATTGACCCGCACGGAGGTTCGGCCGAGCTCTTGCTTAGCCACGTACCTAAAGAGCGTATCAAAGATGTAATTTATTTTGCCCCTTTCGATACCGATTACCCGATTTCATTTAACGTGATGGAGGATGTGGGCAAGGATCAGCGCCACCTAGTGGCAGACGGCTTGATGGCCGCTTTCAAAAAGATTTGGCCCGATGTGTGGAGCGCGAGGATGGAGTACATTCTCAACAACATTTTGCTCGCGCTTATTGAGTATCCCGACTCGTCACTTCTGGGAGTAAACCGTATGCTTGCCGACAAGGGCTACCGTGACATGGTGGTGGCAGGGGTTACAGACCCCGCAGTACGCGCCTTTTGGCTTGATGAGTTTGCCAAGTACACTGATAGATATATGCAAGAGGCCGGCGCGGCTATTCAAAACAAGATTGGTCAGTTTGTCTCATCGCCGATAATCAGGAATATTATTGGTCAAACCAAATCAAGCTTCGATATCCGTTCTCTGATGGATACGAAAAAGATTGTGATAATGAACCTCTCTAAAGGGCGGATGGGTGAGAATAATGCCTCACTTTTGGGTGGAATGCTCATAACCAAGATTTACTTAGCTGCGATGTCGCGCGCGTCGGCAACGCCTACCGAGCTCGCTGCACTACCACACTTCTACTTTTATGTAGACGAATTTCAATCTTTCGTTAATGAGAGTTTTGCCAATATTTTGAGTGAGGCGCGTAAATACAAACTCAACTTGACTATTGCTCATCAGTACGTTGAACAGATGCCTGAAGAAGTGCGCGATGCCGTGTTTGGTAACGTGGGTACGACCATTGCCTTTCGTGTTGGACCGCTTGACGCCGAATTACTTGAAAAGGTTTTCGCCCCAAAGTTCTTGGTTGAAGATATTGTAAACCTAGGCCGCAATCAAGTTTATTTGAGTTTGATGATTGATGGTATAGGCTCGCCGCCCTTCTCGGCTCGCACGTTGCCGCCCTTCCCTATACCCGCAACGCAATATCGTGAGGAAATCCTAGCCTTCTCACGTGGCACATACGCGCACCCACGAGATGAGGTTGAGCATGAAATAAGGAAGTGGCACGAGACAACCGGTTCAACGGCCGCA
>DATDSR010000055.1:0-11914 GCA_036517855.1 Minisyncoccota bacterium
TTATCTTGGTCAATCTTTTGGAGGGAGGCACGTACTTTAGCAAATATGCGTTTATTTATTGCTTCTGCCAAGACGATAATTTTTTCGTTATTTGCCTCCGGCAGTATCTCGCGCAGAGTTTGGATAAACTCACGCACGCGCAAGATGCCAGAGAGAGTTAGTTCGACTGCGTCGGCCACCGCCCCGGCCTCATCAACGTGCAGTTTCTGCTCAAACACAATCGTACGCAACTCCTGCATCATATCTACCGAAGCAAGGGCTTGCTTCAAGTCCTCCGGCAAGGCCGCTTTTATCTTCGAGATTTCATTAGGTGTATATTTTTGTATCATAAAAGTATCATTTACCTGCCCCTAAATCCTTAGTCACAAACTCCCGCCATTTGCTCGCGCCTGACGGTGGCGGCTGTATTTGAACAATTTGCCCAACAGACAATATATCTTTTTCTACATCAGACATGATTTTGTTAGCCTCAATGGCATCACAAAACAATTCGCCAATCAGAGATTCTTTAAATTGTACTTTGTTTCGTGCCCCAGCAACCAATAGGTCAAGCATATCAAGGAAAATAAAGAACTCATCCTCGTCAAATTCATAAGTCTCGGCTATTTTGTAAGCTCTTTTAAGCAATTCGTCAGAGAACACTAAATCATGAAGCGGTTTGGATAGCACCGCGTACATCTTCTCAAAATCTTGTTGTGTAAGTTTAGTCATATCTTATGGCGTTGGTGCTGCTCCTGCCGCCGTTCGGGCACGCGCTGCTGCTGCTGCATCATTGGCATTTATTAATTGACCTTCAAGCTGGAAGATTTCTCGATCAACTTCTTGGATTCTTAATCTATCTGCGTGGCCAGCTGGTGGCATAACTCCACCTGGGGCAAGTGTCTCCCTTTCTGCCTGTAATGTTGCGACACGCGCTGTTAGTTGATCAACTCGTGCTTGTCGGGTCGTATCTTCTCGGTTAGACGTTCTCATGCGAGAGAGAGCCAAATAACTCGAAGCTGGGGCGAGTCGTGACCCCTGCGCTCTATGGAACGTAGCGCCAAGCGGACCAGTCGTAAGCGATCTCTGGTAACTCTCTTGGCGTGCCGTGGCCCTTGCTTTGTGTCTCGTTCTTGTGTCAGCGGCGATGGCGTCGTTGGTCATTCTGCTTGTTTCGAACGTTGCTTGTTCTGCTACAGTCATATCAACACCACCGGCATCCCTTCGCCGAGTATTTTCTCTTGCAACTACATCTGCCATGTGTCGAGTTCTGTACCCAGCAGGATCGGCTTGTGCCCGTAGTGTCTCTGCTTGTACCGCCACATCATCAACTTGGCCGAGTTCTTTGTTGCGTGCTTCTTTGGCTTTAGCGCCAGCTTCTCTAGTATCATGCAAGCTCCCACCTTTTACTCCGAAGCCTACGCCAGCCGCTCCCGCGCCAGCTCGCAAACCAAGGCGACCGACAACGCCACCGATTCCTTGGCGTTCGGCCAGAGCCCTCGTCACGCGATTATCACCAACTGCTTGGCCTGCACGGCCCAAGGTGTTGCGGCCCATCCATGCGCCGCTTCTTTTGCTGTAGTCTTTGATTTTGCCTTCTCCCCAACTGGCAATCTTGCCACCGGTTTCGCCTCCGTGCTTCTTGGCATATAAAAGCGCGGCGAAGAGCATAAAGATGATAATCAGGAACTTGATAGTTGTGCCCACCGCGTCGGCCGCCCAACCGACGCCCGTTGGGGCTGTGAAGTGGAGGGTGTCGGTTTTGTTAATCTCTGTTGCCATTTGCAAGGCGATGTAAAAGAGGATGAAAAATACTGGCGCAAAAAGGAGCTGACCCATCAGCGACTCCCACCACTCATGTGCGCTACCGGTGGACGAACCAAACATAGCGTAACTTAAAACCGGCCAAGGTGAGGTGACCATTAGCCAAATGAGCGTGACCATGCGCACAAAGAACATAAGTGAAATAACCAAAAGTAACATGCACACCATGAAGATAAAAAACAGGCCGAAAAATGCACTCAAGATCACTGACATCAGCGGTTGATTTACGAGTCCAGTAGATTGAGCCTTAACTTCCGCCTCGGTAGGCTCGCGAGTCGGGTCTTTTGGGTTAAATGCGGGCGGGGGCTTAATTAAACCAGCCGATTTTGTTGGGGTAACCGCATTCATAATACTGGCCGAGAGAGTGCCGTCCCCAGGCCCAGACTTACTGGCATTGTAGAAGACGAGGGTAAGTATGTTGGAACTATCAATGGCCATACGGACCCCAGCAAGACTAAAATTAATAAGAAGCGCGCATATCACGACTCGCACAACAGCCTTCATAGTCTGGCCCTCTTGGCCCAAGATGGTGCGGATGGCAAGGTAAAGCAGAACAAAGATAAAGAAAAGGTTACACACGTCGCGGATGATGCCCCAACCAATCTTTACGAAGTCACTATTGCCCAAAACGCTGAACTGCACTATGGAAATGCTAATCAAAAAATCAAATATTGTGCCGAAAAAGGCTACAGCCTTGCCAAGCACTGCCAAGGCAATCTCATAGAATACAATCAAAAGCCTTTTGACTATGCACGAAGGTGTTAGGCTATCCCAGAATATCCCTTCGCAAGAGTCTGCGTTTTGCGCGGCAGCTAATGCATTCTGCTTTCTTAGAGTCTCCATAGCCTCGGTTGAGGTTACATCCGGTACTTCCCTCGCCAACGCCACCTGTGGCCCCACAAGCATCGGACTCACTACAGTGGTGAGAGTTAAGAAGAGGAAGAGAATTGGGAGGGCTTTACGCATGGGGTTATGGGGCGCTGTTTTCTAACACTATTTCTATTTTGTTGAACTTCCAACCTATCGGGGCGGCCTCCGGGCCTTCGGGATTACCCTCTTGGCCGAATTCGAAGAAGGCTCCTCCGCCGAAGTTTATGAAGGGTACTGTATTTTTGATGGTCGCGGTCTTGGAAACGTTGTTGCCCGTTAGAGTTACTCTTGCGGTACCCCCGCCCATGGCGTTACCGTTAAACTCATAATGCACATGGAAACTACCCGAGAAGTTACCCCCTGCGTCCGCCTTCTCATCCCCGCCGATTTTGGAGGTTAGTTTGAGCTTTTGCTCGCTTGGTCCTACCAGCACCACGTCGGCCATTTGGTCCCAACACCACCTCTTGTCGCCACGCAAGGACCAAAAGATGGCGTGGTAGCATCGCCCACCGAAGCTTGCAGCGCACTCCGAGTTCCATTGGCCCATCTTTACATCCAAATCAACGGTAATGTGATCGTAACTTTTACCTTTGACTTTGGCTGGCAAGTTTATGCGCAGATTGGGTTTTGCTTCAGTGGCAGTAAAGCCGTCGTCATTAATTTGTATCCTCTCGCCTTTGGGGCCCTTCTCGTCGGTGGATGAGTCGTGGAAGCCAAATGGACAGTAGGCTCCACCCTCTTCCGTGGCCTCACCTATTAATATGTCTAGGTCGGCTTTTATCTTGTCACACTTGGCTTGCCGTCTCGCTATGGCGGCCGGGTTTGAGTACTCCTCGCGATATGTGCCGTCGTCATTTGGCACAAGGATGGTATGGCCCTCTTTCAGTTGCGCAAGGTCAATCAGGCAGGCCTCTAGCTCTTTGGCCTTTTTCTCAATTTCCTCGGCCTTCGCCTTAGCCGCCGCCGCATCAGCCGCAGCCTTAGCCGCCGCCGCATCAGCTTCGGCCTTTTTTTGTTCGGCCTCCTCGTTCAACCTGTCGGCTTCCTCACCTAGTTCGTCCATTACCGATGTCTGACCCGGCTCTGGGTTACTTGAGCCAAAGAGACCACCTATCCCTTGCAGTGCACTATTGAGCAATTGGCTTAAGAGCGCAGCTACAAGCTCATCCACTTCGTCGGCTTTCACCAGGTTCTCGTGGCCACTGCCCAAGACCTTATTCATTTGGGTCGAGATAACTTGGCCGGGTGTGACGATCTTGTCGGGCCCGCGCTTGTAGCACACCGTGGGGTCTGGTTGTGCCACGGATCTGTCGACTGTTGAGGGGAAGGTATCAAAGTGAGGGCTTCCATCGAGGGGGCTATTGGCCGCGTAAGCCGCCTGCTCCTCTGCTGTGTCTAAACATTCCCCCTGTACCTTTTGCGAGAGGAAGCCCGAACCGAAGGCAAGTTGCTTGTTTTGATCGTCCACCGCTTCGGCGATGCGCTTGCCCACCTCGTTATTGATGATAAAGTAGGCTCCGTAACGATTGTTGACGGGGTTTGTGGTGAGCTCAAGCCAAGCCGGCCAACCACCTTGGGTAAAGTCATCCTCAAAGGCCTCCAAGGTTTGCCCAGCTTCAGCAAGTACCCCATCAATAGTGCAGGCCGAGTGTTGTGTAAACGAGCCACCTTTGGCCGCCGCGATTCTAATACGGAAGGCGTCGTGTATCTCTTGTGAAAATGGTCCACAGATGAAGGTGCTTAGGCCCTTGGTCCTCATGTCAGATTGCTCAATATCCGCGAGCACCTCGCTGAAGACACGGTCGCCAACATCTTTTGTAGCCTGCTTATAGTTTTGGATAAACGAAGGCTTATTTTGGAAGCCGCTATTGACCCACCGAGTCATAGACGTAATGACGGTGGAGATAGCGGCCGCGATAAGCATATTGACTATGCCATCGGAGACTGTCTCCTTAACGTTCTGGGATTTACTTTCGCTAGGCACCGAGAGTGGTGTACTAACGGCCGTGACTATCGCAAGAGCCGCAATCACCCCGCCGGCTATGGCTATTTGCTTGGCTTGAGCCTCTGCCTTTTTCGGCAATGTGAGTGGATAAATTATTGAAACAAGCATCATGCTTGTGAGCAGTGAGGCGGTCAGACGTTTGTAAATGCTGGTGCTCATAGCTTTATTGAATGAAGAAGCTAGCTGGCTCGTCTCTGCTAATGCTTATCTCTCCCTTCGTGATAGGTGCGAAGAGGGTCGGGGCAATCTTGGTGGTGAGGTCGGTGTAGGCGCTCCGGTAAGCGTTCATACCAATCAAGGCTAATATCGGGTCGCCACCACCCATAGTCTCCAAACCCCAACCGGCCTGGGCGAAGTCGTTGGCGAAAGCTAGGTGATAGGCGGCCAGTCTCTCGGGCACGGAGAGGGCGATCATCTTCGTAGCCGCTTGGCTAAACTTGACCCCGATTTTTTTGAGAGCAACCATGTCATTTAAATTGTTGCTTGTCATAACCGATTGCATTATCACCGCCTCGTCAATACTCCCGGGTGAGGCGTTTTGCAGGATGGTGGCCAAGGCGTTGAAGTAGTCGAGCAGACTCTCGTCTGTTGTTGGTCGGACTTTTAAACTCGAGAGCGCAAATACTTTTGGGCTCGGGAGTGCCTTGGCTGTGTCAGCTACGAGATTGCTTACAAGCGAGGCCTTCTCGGCATCCGATAACGGTTGGCCGGCACTTGAGAGCAAGTAATTGCTGGTTAAGTTTAGAGCCAGCTTTTCGGTGGGTGTGCTCCCTAGTTTCGGATCGTATTCGTAAGCGTAGGCTTTGGTGGTGCCATCTGTACCTGGTGTTGGCGACGTTACTGGCAACATTTTATCGCTCGGTCCCGCTTTGGCCGGGTCGCGCCGAGTTGCCACCTCTTGGCCGTCGCTTGTGCCGTCCTCGTCGGTGTCGGCCACCTGCGGGTCGGTATTCCAAAGCGCTTCCTCCCAGTCTTTGAGGCCATCACCATCAGAATCCTTGTCGGGCAATGTGGTTGGAACCGCTAGTGTAGTTATGGAGCCCGACTCGTCAGATTTTTTAGAACCAAGAAAAAAATAGCTTGCTCCAAGCATCGCCAAAATACCGATAGCCACTCCTATCTTGCCTCTCTTGCCTACCTTTCGCATTACCATCAAAGTGTATCACTTTTAGGCCCCGTTTCCCCACCCCGTGTTTATTTTGTGTGGATAATATCCCAATCCTGCTATACTAATTATATGAAGCATCTAGTCACCCTACTTTTGTTGCTTGCAATACCCGCGGGTGCTCAAGCTGTTAGTTTCGAGCGCAATCTCAAACTTGGCGACAGGGGCGAAGATGTTGTGGCTTTACAGAGACTTCTTAACGTTGTGCCGACCAGTGGCTACTTCGGGGTGCTTACACTTGGAGCGGTAATCAAATACCAAGAGTCGCACAAGGCCGAGATACTTACGCCAAGCGGTCTTAGATACGGCACGGGCTATGTGGGACCTAGCACGCGAGCGTTTTTGAATCAGCCAGCCGATAGGCCAAGTTACGTAGCGTCTGCTAATACCCCGTCGCAAACTAGCGAGCCTATGCCATACTTTATCGCTGGCCCGACAATGCTCTATGTCTGGAATTTTGACATATACACCGCTACTACGGGCGCGAGCGTTTTGGCCACCACAGTGCGGCCACTCACAAACAAATCAGTCTCGGCCATTGTGCATTGGGGCAACGTAGCCACAAGCTCGGCTACTGTCTCTGGTAGCAAAATTAATTTTGCCGTGCCCCCTATCGCCTCGGGGACGTATCAAGTCACTTTTGAAACCAACGATTTCCGCACCAGCAACCCTGTTACCTTTACTGTCCAAAACTAAATGTCAAAAAATAATCGCCAACTTGTCGCTCTTGCTTTGCTGGTGTTAATTTTGACCGGCCTCTCGCCACACGTCATTGTTGCTCAAACCCCGTTTAACTTTGGCGGGCGGATTGCATACGTTGATTACCTTTCGTGTACTTGTACCGGAGTGGTACTCACCGTGAGCAGTCCGCCCAAAGGCATGAGCAACCTTCTATACTTTTGGGGCTTATCCGGCCTCTATAGCTACTATGATATTTGGCACTCTGGGCCGTCAGTAAAGGGCACCTATGTTCCCGCCGCGGGTGTGTGCCTTAACCCCTGCACTACCGGTTGTTGTTACAACGGGCAGAAAAGCTTAATTTCCCCCTGGCCGCTTGGTATCGGCACGTCAGCCGGTATTTAGTTGAAGGGATAAATCTTTCCAGTCGGTGAGCGAGAGTTCCTCGGCCCGGCGCGTATCTCCCAGCATACCTAACTTCTTTCCAATTTGTTTGCGCTTACCCTCGAAGCCTTTGCGCAGGAGTGCGAAAAACTTCTGCTCGTTCCAGCCAGAGGCTGGTCCGCCTTTGGCGGAAAAGAAGTCTCGCGAAATGTTTTCGATAAGTAGTACGGCCGAGTCCACATCCGGCACTGGCTCAAAGTTCTCGCGGGGAACGTAGCGCACAATGCTTGGCGTGCCGTAAGCTTTGACTGAAATTGAAAGCAAACTTTCTCTTGCCCCGCGAAGCTTTAGCGAAGTGGGGTTGCCACCCACGATTCGTTCTGCCACTTCTTTTTGCAACATGAGCACAATTCTTTTTGGCAAGTTTTCTTCGCCAAAAATCTTTCGTAAAAATTGCCCAGTGATGTAGTACGGGATGTTGGCAACAATTTTAAATGATGAAATTTGCAATTTGCAATTTGCAAACAATGATGAAATGTCTAATGACAAAATATCGCCCTCAATAATATGTGCGGCGGGAAATTTTTGTTTGAGTGGCGCAATCAAACGCGAATCTTTTTCAACCGCAATTATGTTTGCTCCGGCATCGAGCAAGGCTTGTGTCAGCACTCCCTCGCCCGGTCCAACTTCAAGCACCGTGTCCGCGGTCGTTCCGCCCTTTGGCGGTGGGACCGCTAAATCCGCAGCAAGCAAAATATCCCGAACAACATCCGGATTATTTAGGAAATTCTGGCCGAGCGATTTCCTTGCCTTGATCGAAGTCGAAAGGTTAGGCCGCATTGGCCAGCTCGCCCTTCGATAGTTTTGTAAGGACCCATTTTCCAACTTCTGCCACGATTTTCTTGATTAACCCAATAATCCCGACAGGGGTATTATAGCTCAAATTCCCGTATCGTCTTATCTAGCACCTCTCGGGCTACACTCTCTTCAACTACCCCACCCTCTATTAGCGCTTGTTTAAAGGCTTTTTGGAGTTTACCCCTCGCTGGACCCTCAAGCTCACCACCCCTGATTTCTTTAAAGCGCCCTATGAAAACTGGGCCATTGATTAATTTTAGCAGTTTTTCTTGCGGGCCGGACTGCTCGCTCACCTGCTTGCGAAGCAAGTCACGGCGCTCGCGTATAGCGGTAAGTACACGCTCATGTTCGGCAGCAATCTTTGGGTCATCGGCAAGAGCCGCGGCTGTATCAGCTTCACGCAAGGCGAGCAGTTGGTCAAAAGCAGGATGGGCCAGTAGTTCGAGCGCGTTGAATTTCCGAAGTTCGTGGAAACCTGCTATGCGCAAATGATTTTTAATCAACCACAAGATAGTTTCTTGTTCTGCTTTAGATATTTTGAGACGCTCGAGAATGGGTCTAGCTTTCTCGACACCCGCCTCTTCGTGGCCGATGAAGCTTACTTTTGTTTTACCATCCATTATCTTTTCCTCGCGACACTCCGGCTTAGCTATGTCGTGCATGATGCCAGCCAGAGCCAAAGTGAAAGGAGCGTCCTTCGGCAACTGGTCGCAGAGTATGTCCGTGTGTTCAAAGACACTACCCTCCATATGATAAGGCGGGCCTTGGAGAGCCGAATCGAGGGCTTCAACCTCGGGCATTATTTCACGCAACAAGTTGAGCTCCTTGAGCGTCCTAAGTGATGCGCCGATTTTACCTTCGGCAAAGAGTTTGCGCAGTTCGCCCGTGTTGCCGGTCAATCTCTCGGGCGACAAAGTCTTCACTCTCTCCGCGCGCGACCTTATCGCCTCGCACGCTTGCGGATCGGAGCTGAAACCTGTTTTAGCTAAAAAACGGGTGTATCGTAGCATCCTTAGCGAGTCCTCTTCAATCCGTTTGCCCGCTTCTCCTACAAATCGCAAACGTTTCTCTTTGATGTCGTCTAAACCTCCAGTGAAGTCAAACACTCGCCCATTGTTGGGGTCGTAGAAAAGTGAATTGATGGTGAAGTCACGTCTGTCAGCATCATGTCCGGCGAAGCGCACGGAAGTCACGCTATCAGGCCTACGCCCATCACCCTCGTTGCTATCTTGCCTGAACGAGGCAATCTCATACTCCTCACCAATTTCACGGAAGCGCACTCTTAGCACTCCATACTGTTCACCCGTCATATCCATCCACACCTTACCGCTCTCTATCTCGTCTTTAAAAGTTTCCCGCAACAGGGCTTTGGCCTCTTCTCCGGTGGCGCTGGTGGCGAAGTCTATGTCGTGCGGCTCCTGCTCCAGCAGAGCGTCGCGCACGAAGCCTCCGCAGATTAACAACTTAGCAGGCCTGGAAATTTCTTTGCCGACTTTTGTGGTCCTTTTGATAGGTGTAGCAAAAGCCGAGATAATCCGCTCGGCACCGATAAACTTCTCTGGTGGCAGAATCTCGTGCAAAGGCTTGAAGTCTAAAACGTTTAGTGTTTTCGCTCCCTCCTTCTCGCCTCGCGCAAATACAAAAGAGCGCAAACCCGCAACATCTTGCGGAGCTAGCTCCTGCTCCTCTCCTTCTGCCCCATTTTTACCCGCTTCTTGATTCATGAGTAGTGCTGTTTATTTTATCACGAGCCGTCTCTTATCGAAGGGCAAAACAATTTGTCCGCCGGTAAGAAATGTGATATATTACGAGCATGACTTCAGCCGTTAAATCAAATCCAAGTGGACTCTTAGAGCGTAAGCGCACAGCCCTTGTTGACACTTTTTTGCTGTTCAAATATCGTAAGTCGAGCCCGGAAAGCAGACGTCATTACGAAGAGGCCACTCGCAACGAACGTATTGCTCGCACCATGCGTCTTGAGGGTGACAAGGTGACTGCCAGTGACGTACGTGGCTTTTTGCAGCGGCCCTAATCTTATGGACGATTCGACTAGTTACAAACAGACCAAACAAGGCGTCATCCCTCGCAGTCAGTTGTTGCCTCTTGAGGCGGAAGGTATTGCCCGCGGATTGGAATTTGTGCGAAGTGGTAAGGCTTACTCCATAATCTCGCAGTCAATACTCGACTTGCATCAGGTTGCCTTCGGACCAATATTTGATTGGGCGGGCAAGTGGCGAACGGTTGATGTCTCCTTCGGCAACTTAGCAGGTCCTTCGACTTTCGAGTTACCTGTTTTGATTGAAGACTTTTGTCGCGACCTTGCCGAACGACTCAAGCACATACCACCCCAGACAGACACCGACGCCTTCTTCAAAGAACTTGTTGATCTGCTAGCCTGGGCTCAACATCGTTTCGTTGTCATCCATCCTTTCAACGATTACAACGGACGAATTGCTCGTATGCTCACCAATGCTATTTTGCAATCTCTCGGATTGCCCTTCGTTGAACTCTTGGCCGAGTCTGAAGCCGACCGAAAAGCTTACATCCAGGCGTTACGTGATGCCGACAATCACGATTTCACCGCCCTCCAAAATCTTCTCTATGACGCCCTCAAAGAGGCGTTACAAAAACATTTAATCTAATAATCTCGACCGATCCCTTATCGAAGGGTAATCCGAGAATGAGAGAGAACTCCCTCCTTGCCCTCCGGTGATAAATGTCTTATACTTTGGTTATGAAATCACAACGCTTAACTTATAATGTTGTCTACCAGGCCGAACCCGAAGGGGGTTACACCGCCACAGTTCCTTCCCTCCCAGGTTGTATCACCTACGGACGCACTATCGATGAGGCCATGACCATGGTTAAAGATGCCATCACTGGCTACCTTGCTTCTATGCGCAAGCACGGCGAAACGATTCCCTCTGACGAGCGCACCTTGGCTGGCACGATTGATGTTTTAGATCGCACTAAGTCTCGTGCCAAGCGTTTGGCTTA
The DNA here is from genome assembly GCA_036517855.1 of Minisyncoccota bacterium. GTDB lineage: Bacteria > Patescibacteriota > Minisyncoccia > Phycocordibacterales > DATDSR01 > DATDSR01. The sequence goes on from DATDSR010000055.1 coordinate 10,761, forward strand.
TGCCTAAGCTCGGCTCGGTTACTCCGCGTCATCTCATCGCTCTATTGAAACGCAAAGGTTTTGAACTCGACCACGCTACTGGCTCGCATTACATTTTCTTTCACCCGGCGAGCAAGAAGCGAGCAATGGTTGCCTACCACAACAAGCAGTTGCCTAAAGGCACAGCCCACAAAATTCTCAAATTGGCCGGACTATCAGAAAAAGATTTGTAATCTCTTATCGAAGGGTAAGCAGAGAATGAGAGAGAACTCCCTTCTTGCCCTCCGGTAAGAGAGGCCGAAGCGAACGTGTGCGTGTTCGCCTCGGCCAACTGTGTGCCTGTCGCGCGTAGCTCGTGCAAAGAGCGAAGCAGGGCAAGTCTCAATTGGTGGGTAGAGACCAACCCCTTACTTTAGTTCTTGGCGAGGTGCTTCGTGACCACCCTCACAACCTCGTCGGTTGTGAGGGTGGAGGCGACCCCCTGCTTGCTTCCTCCCACAGTGGGTGAGCCGCCCCAGCCCTCCTCGAGGCTCGCGAGCTCGGTCAGCGCGGACTTGATGTCCGCGAAGTCTGGCTCGAAGGTCCCGACGGTGAACTTCACATGGGGCTCACCTCCGGCCATGCGGAAGGTCGGGTTGCGCGCTACTATCACAGGCGCGCGCATGTAGCCGACCATGCTGGCCGCCCGATGGGTCGACTCGACCACCGCGATCCGGCCGTCGGCCACGAGCGAAACCTCGATGGCCCCACTCTCGAGCGCGGCCACGAGCTCGGCGCGCTCGGCCTCGGTCCGCCCGCGGTAACCCAGTGGCTCCTCGCCGGTGAGGAGCCACTCTCGCATCACCGCTACCCGCTCCTCAATGGGGAGCTTGTGGTCGGCAATGGCCGCCCCGATGGCGGCAAGCGGCCGGGCTGTCCCCTGGCCGTCGCTGTCCTCGGGCCACGGGTTCTCCGTGGTGGGCAGGGGCCGGACGCCCGGCCAACCGCCGCGAGCCGCCTTGTCGGCCCGGGCCACGAGGGTGATCCGCTCGGCGATGCGGTGCAGGATTTGATCCCAGCTCGCGTTCTCGATGATGCCTGCGGAATTCCCGCAGGTGGAGCAGAGGCCTCCGTCAGCCGTCCCACCCGCTACGCAATCGTAGCAGGGCAGGTCGGCCCCATCGACCCGGAGGCCG
>DATDSR010000056.1:0-4288 GCA_036517855.1 Minisyncoccota bacterium
TGCTAGCCTTGTCATAGACCGAGAGGAGGTCACAAGATGGCAAGTGGCAAAGCCCCAGCCTGGCAAGTGAGAGAGATGCATCGCCAACGCGTGCTTGAAGAAATGCGCGAGAAGGCTTTCGCCTTCGAGGCGGATTGCGATCACACTAACTTCTGGTTCGACCTGGCAATCGCCCTTACCTGGGCCCTGCGTGGCAGTGGACCACAAAGGGCCACCACAAGTGCCACTGCGTTCGTAACTTCAGTTTGGGCAATGGTCGCGCTCTTCACCAACATCGAAGCCGAAAGACTCGCAATCATGTCCAAGTTTTTGACTGATTGTGTGGTACCAGCGGCGGTTGCCCCGAACCTGCGCGCTCTCATGTCGATCGAGGTAAGTGATCCTCGTAAGATCTACGGCACTGATCGGGCTACAGACGAGGTCCCTCTCCCGCGAGACTGACCATCAATCCGCCGGGCGCGCAAAAAATGCGCCCGGCGGTTTCGTTTACACAGGACTCACTAATTTGAATATTTGCTAGGATGTGATAATTTGGGATAAGATTGCTCTCTTGGAGAGGCACGGGGAGGAAACGTGGAAAAGCCAAGGCCGAAGCAAATCACTTTCAACATCCCGCCCGATATCGAGGCCAGGATGAAAACGGGTAGACCTTCGTGGTTTATGCTCGAATTTGACGGTGCGGACGAGGGCGGGTTCAAGTACGAACGTCCGCACAAGTTCTGGGCGCACATAACACGCCTAGAGATGTCTGTGGTAACTGGGGGCGAGAAGCCTGACCTCGAAGTAAAGGTCGCACTCGAAACCAAGACTCAAGGAGCCTGGGACATGATTTTCACCTCGCACAACGGAGGGAAGTTGGTGTGCACCAACGAAAGGCTCATGGAAGCCATGGCTCCGAAGGAGGAAGAGGTGGTGGTGGAAGCGTAACAGCCAGCGTCCGTAGGCGCTCTGGAAAACCAGAGCGCCTCGACTTTTTTAAGTTTTTACATTACTTGCGCTTGGTGGAGGCGCGGAGGAATTCGAGGAAGAGGGGGTGCGAGTTGAAGGGGCGAGATTTGAATTCGGGGTGGAATTGGGAACCAAGGTAGAATGGGTGAACCGACTTTGGGAGTTCGGCAATTTCCATCAAGTTGCCATCGGGTGAGACGCCCGAGAACAGGAGCCCGGCCTTCTCAAATTGCTTTACATAGGCATTGTTGATCTCATAGCGGTGGCGGTGCCGCTCGCTTATTTTCTTGGCCCCATAAGCATTCGCGGCCACGGTACCGGTGGTAAGTACGCACGGATAAGCGCCTAAGCGCATAGTGGCGCCATAATTCTTGTTCTTAATCTTCTCAACTTGATCTTGCATCGTGGCAACCACAGGATGAGAGATTTCGGGGTCAAATTCGGTAGAGTTGGCGTCTTTAATTTTTAAAACATTCCTGGCATAGGCAATGGTCATAATCTGCATGCCTAGGCACAGGCCGAAATATGGGATCTTGCGGCGTCTTGCGTAATCGGCCGCTAGTATCATCCCCTCCACCCCGCGCTTGCCAAAACCGCCAGGCACAATCACGCCCGCCATCTCATCTAGCTCTTTGAGTTTATCGGTATCCTTCTCATACTTCTCTGAGTCAAGCCACAAGATGTCGGCCTTGTACCCAAGTGACCATGCCGCGTGGTTAATAGACTCTATGACAGAAATGTAAGTGTCTTTGCATGATTTAAAGTTGAAATATTTGCCCACGATGCCAATCTTAATTTTCTTATCGATATTCTTAATCTTCTTAGCCAAGGCGGTCCAGTCCTTCATATCCTTCTTTTTGGGATTGAGGCCCAGGGTTTTAAGCAAAGTGGCACCAAGGCTCTCCTTCTCAAAGTTTACTGGCACGTCATATATTGAGTATACGTCTGGCGCCGAAATTATCTTTTCAACAGGCAGGCTACAAACGTTGGCAATGGTCCTCTTGATATCCGCACTGGCCTCAAGCGTAGCCCGACAGATTACAAAGTCTGGGTTAAGGCCCATCGAGTGGAGGTCAACCACTGCCCGTTGAGTCGGCTTCGACTTCTGTTCGCCCAGGAGCGGTGGGGTCGGCAAATAGCTTACTAGTATCAAAATTATATCGTTTGGTTGCTTTGCCTTCATCATCCGCGTAGCCTCTAAGAACGGGTGGAGCTGGTACTCACCAACAGTACCGCCATATTCAATGACTGTAATCTCGGCTTTGTTCTTCTTCTGACATTGCTCGATGCGTCTTATTATCTCTTTGGGTATATCGGGGTACACCTCCACATCTTCGCCATTATACTCCAAGTTGCGCTCGCGCCTTATCACTTCGGCATAAACCTGACCAGTGGTAATGTAGTTCTCGCGCGTACTTACTTGATTCGTAAAGCGCTCGTAATTGCCCAGGTCTTGATCGGCCTCCACGCCATCCTCACCCACGAAAACCTCTCCGTGCTCAGCCGGCCGGATAGTGCCCGCATCCACGTTCACATACATATCCGCCTTGAGGTTGGCCACCCGGTAACCGCGAGACTGCAAAATCTTGGCGGTAGAGGCGGCCGTAATACCCTTGCCTACCGAAGACATCACCCCTCCAACAACGAAAATATATTTAGGATTTTTCATTTAACGAAATTACCAAGTCTCGAATCTGCTGATTCGCATGCGCACAATCGTCCATTAGGTGCGGCCAACCCAAGTATCATACCAGACAACCCCACTCGCACAACTTTTTCCCGGGTAACCCCTCACACTCGTAAATACTCACCAAAGAAGTTTGACTGAAACCTGTGCTTTAGCGACATAATCACAGACAGTAGCACAGCCAGATTCTCAGCCGTTCTCTTGGTCAAGGAACCAAAGGATATCTTGCGTTTGAGCACCAAATGGCGTAGCGATCTCTCGGCTTGGTTGTTGGTGAGGGGAATACGGGGATCAGAAAGACAGGTTAGGTACTGGGGAATGTTTTTGCGTAAAGTTGTTTTGGCGCGAATCAATTTCATGGGATCATTCGGTTTGATCACGGCGAGCTCTGCCAGCCTCTTTGCAAACTCATCGTACCTTGCCATGCTTCTGTTTTCTCTGAGATCAGCGAATATCAAGCAAAGTGTTCGGTACTCTTCTTTGCATTGCTTTCTCTGTCCTTCCGTAATCTCCCCCGACCTCACCAAGTCTCTCCAGTGTCGGAGCAAATGGGCCCAGCATAGTTGATGCTTGTGGAGCTTCTTGTACGCGACATAGTCGTCAGAGACCACGAAGCCTTGATAGTCTGGACCCAGCAGTTTCTCCGCATTGCCCTTGCCTCTTGATTCTCCCACAAGGAAGACACTCTCACCGCTCTCGACCCCGCTCATGACCCACGAGTAGCTCTTGTCTCCACCGATCAAAAGTTTCCAGCCGGTCTCATCGAGATGTACCCCTGGCTCACCCCGTATCTTGGTCTTCAATTGCTCGTACAATGGCCGCAGTTTGACGGCTTCTCTCGTGAGCACTTTGACGATCTCTCCTTCTGAAACCTTGAATTTGCAGGTGTCATTGAGAACTTTTTGTATTTGTGAGAAAGAGAGTCGGCAGGAGACACTCAAGTAGCAGATATATTTCTGAACATTGGGGCCGAGCATGACTTTGTGGTTGAGCAGGGGTATGGCTGTGGTGAACTTGTTGCATCTGGGACAGTAGCCTTTCTCGACAAGATGTTTGCGAACAATCTTGGTGGCAGGCATGGGGATGTCTTCTTCAAAAAATATAACGGTCTGCTTTTCAGTTAATGCCGTTTTGCAAATGCAAAGATCAATAGGGTGTGAGATTGTTTCCGTCACCTCTTTGTCTTTTGGTATCGGCCTTTTGTATGAGTCACTTGCGCGAACGGTCTTTTCTTGTGGAGGAGTGAGGTCAGAGTCATCGTCGTTCACGTCCCTTCTCTTCTTCCGACCGAACACCATGGTATTGAGAGCTTCGATCTGGAGCTTGAGATCATCGATGGTCTTCTGTTGGAGGCTCACTGTCAATTTGAGAGCTTTAATCTCCTTCTTTAGTTCTCTGTTCTCATCCCGCAGATGCCAGATTTTGAATCTTTGTGAGAGGTGGAGAGACTCAAGGTTGCGGAGACGAATCAGACGCTTTTTAATCTCTTCTTTTGACAAGGCTCTGTTGCCCATACCCTCATTTTACCTTGTATTACAAGGGTTTTCAGGGAATTATCCACAGTGAGTGTGAGGGGTTACTTTCCCGGTGCTTGACATAAATAATAATTCGTGTATCATGAATGCCAAAGGAGAACCCAGATGAAAAAGACTG
>DATDSR010000057.1:0-4546 GCA_036517855.1 Minisyncoccota bacterium
CACTTCTTGTCCAGTTTATCGCCGAGGGCAATCTTAGATTCGCCTTTGCCACCCACAAGGCCGCCACTGCCGTAAAAATAGGCGTTACTCAATATCTCGCCAAAGGCCAACTTCATACTCTCGATATGCTCCTCATCCCAAGCATAATCCTCTAATATCTTAGCAACATACTCGCCAGCCACCTCAAGCCGCGCCAAATCAGGTGGCAGAGTAAGACTCTCCAAATGCCGCTCGTTTCGCTCGTGTGTGCCCGCCTCGCTCATACCCCAAGTATAGCAAAAAAGAACACCGGGCCCCTGGTGGGCCCGGCTTGTTGTGAGTGTGCAGAACACGGCGGGTACGCTTCAGTCCTTGAAGCAGTCGCCCTCGTGTCCGAGCCTCATCCCGCAGATGTGGAACTTCGGCCCGGCTTCTCCATTCCGCTGCTTTCTGCATTTGTCCTCGGTGGACACACAGGTAAGCGGGTTGTGACCGCCGTCCGGGCATTCGCAGTCGTAGTTGATCCGGTGCTTGACGATCTCCTCGAAGACGCCGCCGGCTTCACTATCACGCCTGAAGCGAGCCCGCAGGGCTGTGAGGTAGTTGAGGCCTGGCTTGATGCCGAATCGAGCCTCCAGGCGCGCCAAGGGGATGCACACATTGTTGAGGTAGTCTGTGGCGCAATCCTTACGAGCGAGCCAATTGAGCGGACTATAACCGCCGATGAGCCGTTCGACACCCTCGATGCAGATGGCCCAGTGGCCCGTCTGCTTGCCGTGTGCGTCGAGTCTGGCCTTGACCTCCTCGCGTGCGCGTGCGGTCACTATCCTTACCTGCGAGGCACGAGCGATCTCGCCTGAGAGCCACGCAGTAGCCGCATTCGTGAGTGGCTCCCAATGACAAGTGATGCGCGGGTTATCCTTGCCGAGCAGGCGCTCGAGCGTTTGCAACTTTTTGATGGCCTCGGCCCAGATAGTGGGGTAGAAGCCCTCGCCCTGGTTCAAGGCTTTGCCCAGGTTCTCGTAGAGCCACAAGCTGGCCCTTGAGATCGTAAGGAACTGATTGCGTGCGGTGCCTTCGGTCATGCGTAACCTCCTCTGCCCGTAGGCGGAAGTACGTGTTGAGAACTGCGTGGGAAAATTGTTAGCCAAAAAGAGTATACCAGACAGACACTAACCTGTCAATCGTGGTGTTAGCATGGTGTACGTTCGTACACCATGCTCAAAAAACTTTAGCGGGCGAAGCCGGACTCTCGATTGCGCTTGTCGCACTCCTCCTGTAGCGCTTCATAATCTGTGGCAGAGGTGATCTCTTTCTCCTCCACCACCTCTTGTCCTTCAAATTTCAACGCAAGCTTTTCAACCTCCCTATTATCTGGGGTCAAATATACAATCTGATAAGCACCCTCCCTGTTGTCTCCCAAGAGGAGCTCGGCGCCCTCCACATTCCGCACCAAGGCATAACGTCCTTTGACCCAGTGATGCAACTTGCCATCCTTCGACCGCCAAGCAAAAGAATCCTCCCCACCCGGGAATTCAACAACCCTCCCCTTGCCTGCCCCTTCGCTCATAACCCAAGTATACCAAGCGCAAGACCTCTTTGACCCTCTAAATGAGTCATTGACAATCGACTATCAATCGACTATAATACGACTATGTTTGAACCACGATACCAACTCAACAAGAATCTCTTAGACAATATAGTCGAGATCAAGAATTTGATTAGTGCAATAAATGACCAAAAGTTTTCAGACCTTGTTCTCGCCAAGTTTGAGAAGGATAGCTACGCCATCTCCGCTCACGCCTCTACCAGCATTGAGGGTAACCCCATCCCGCTCACCGATGTTCGCAAGATTTTAAAAAGTGCTCCGGCTCATATTCGTGACACAGAGAGGGAGATCTTCAACTACAACAAAGCTTTGCATTATTTGAATGGTCTACTCAAGCAAAGCCCGTCTGTTTCTAAAAAGTTTATTTGCGATATCCAAGCCATGGTCGTTGATGGACTGATTAGCGAGACGAATCGAGGCAAATTACGGCAAGCGCCAGTCGTCGTCAATAATCCCAAAACACGTCAAATCGCATACATCCCGCCAGATGCGGAGGATGTGGCAAAGCTCGTCGATGAACTAATCACGTACATGGAGAAAGAGTACTATTCTACCGATCCGCTTATTTTGGCCGGTATCTTTCACAAGCAATTTGTTATTACCCACCCCTTTATGGATGGCAATGGTCGGACGACCAGACTCATCACCAAGTATCTCTTGGCGCGCATGGGACTCGATACGTTCCAACTCTTCAGTTTTGAGAATTACTACAACCAAAACGTTTCAAAGTATTTTGCCAAGGTTGGTGTGCTAGGCGATTATCATGAGATTAAAGATAAAGTTGATTTTACCGATTGGCTTATATACTTCACTGACGGCATCATCGACGAATTGCTCCGTGTGCAAAAGTTGCTTAAAGCCTCTGTTATGCCACTTCGCCTCGCAGAGCACGAGCAAATAATCATTGCGTATATAAAGAAGCACGGCTCTATCTCCAAGAGCGAATACAGCAAGATTACTAAAAGGGCGCATTCTACACAGATACTCGATTTCAAAAGATTGGTCGATAAGGGCGTGATTGCAAAGCAAGCCAAAGCCAAAGCCACATTTTATACGCTAGCAGAGAAATGAAAAAATCCTTCGCTCATAACCTAAGTATACCAAGCGCAAGGCCCCTTCGAACCCCTCGATTTTGAGCCCCTTTTGTGGGATCATTGCGCCATGTATGACTCATCCTTGCTGTATCTGATTATAGCCTCTGAGCTGCTTCTTCTCGGGTATTCTGGGGCGCTAGGTAACGTAGCTCACGCTATAGTTATGGATTTAAAGGATATCACGGGAATTCTTGGGGTTAGCTCTCTTGTATTAGCGCTTTACGAGTATGGTCGAAAGGCACAAAGAGACACTGCGGCCTCCATTGCAGACCAGGTGTCCTTTTTTCGCAAGGAAGTTCTCGGTCTACAAAGAAGCTTGGAGGCGAAGATAAGAGAGAAGAATCCAACCTACATTTGTATCCAAGTCCCCATCCATAAACCAGGGATATTCTCATCCTCTGACACACGCGGGATAAACGGACAGGGAAGTATTCTTTCCAACCCAGATATTGCGGATTCCTTTGTAGAAGCGCTTAATGCACTTGAAGATGCTGCAGTCAAGATATATTTGTATAATACAGAATCTTCGCCACTTCTGAATCCAATACGAGGTGCATTCATTCAACTCGTGGAGAGATGCGCGGTTGCTCTGATAAGAACACGGGATATTAGTCCCAAACCATCAGTTTACCAAAATACTCTCGATTTATATTGGCTTTGGCAAGCTGACCAGTGATAACTCAGTGATTTCTACTTTATGATATGCTAAGTAAACGTAATATGTCGAGAAAATACCAGATAATTTCACTGTTTGCTGGGTGCGGGGGGCTAGACCTGGGTTTCAAAGGCGGCTTTGAATTTCTGGGCAAAAAGTACCAAAAAAGAAACTTTGAAATAACTTGGGCGAACGACATCGACGAAGCGGCCTGCGAAACGTTTTCTAAGAATTTCAAAGAAGAAATAGTTTGTGGCGACATTTCTAAAATACTGAGTGGGAAATATGGCAGGAGAATGTTTGACAAGGAGCTTCCACAGAGAGCCGATATCGTTCTCGGAGGTTTCCCGTGCCAAGACTTTAGCCACGCTGGGAAGAGGAAAGGTTTTAATAGTACACGCGGACTTCTTTATCAGAGCATGGCAGAGGTAATTAAAAGAACCCAACCTGTTCTTTTTGTGGCCGAAAACGTACGTGGTCTAATGACCATGAACGGTGGCGACGCTATCCGGACCATAGTTAAGGACTTTGAAAAGATAGGCTACAATGTTGTCTTTAAATTACTCAAAGCCGCTGACTTTGGCGTGCCACAAACAAGAGAGCGAGTTATAATTGTGGGTACAAAAAAAGGTCTGTTGCCCGAATTCGTGTACCCGCGACCCATACTGTCTGACGCTAATTGGGTGAATCTAAAGAAGGCTATTGGTGATTTAGAAAAGGCAAAAGAAGGAGAGGTGCCAAACCACTATTGGTCAAAAGCCATCAAAAACAAAGGCCAGGGAAATTCTGTTGTTTCTGCGGACAGACCCGGCCCAACAATGAGAACAGAGCACCATGGCAATATAGAGTACCATTGGAACGGCAAACGTAGGTTGTCTGCGAGAGAGGCTGCCAGGATACAAACATTTCCTGACGACTTTATATTCTACCCATCGACCTCGGCTGCCTACAAACAGATTGGGAACGCTGTACCCCCTGTTTTTGGTTGGTACATAGCAACGGCGGTTCAGAAATTCTTAGATAAAAACCTCAAGAAACATGATATACGTTAAAAAATCAAATGTTTCAGAACAGGATTTCCTAAATTTGCTTAAAAAGTCTAAGGAAATATTAGTGGCATCTCTGTCTAATGTAACGCCGATCTTGTTCTCTGAATTTGAAGATGTGGTTTGCGAGAAAGTAAATCAAGCAGCAAGAGGAACCTTTTTT
>DATDSR010000058.1:0-8419 GCA_036517855.1 Minisyncoccota bacterium
ATGCTCCACCCCCGGTACTTCACTAGCCTGACTGCGTGCATGCGCACCTTTGGCAGATGCGGATTTGTTGTGTATGACATATGCGAGCCATTTTACGCTCGAAGTGTTGCCAAGGTCCTGAGACTTTACGCGGGGTTGACAGAAATAGTGTTGTATGATAGCTTAGCCATAGACAACGGTCGACCGGAACGGACTGGCCTAGTCAAGCCTACCGCACTCCCGGCGATACGGAAAAGGAGAAGATCCATGTCATTACGAGTATTCCTAAACAACAGTTTCGCAATGAACGGGTTACCCACCGGGTGGGTTGTCGGCCGAGAACAAGCTCGCAATTTCGTCACCCTTGATGAAAATGACGTCACCATGCCGTCAGATCTGAAGGGTATGGTCGAGATGGTATCGTGGTGGGAAGTCGTACGAGACGAGCCCCACAGGGAATTCGGGGAGTACCCCGACGAGGGCGCCCAAGCCGTCGTTGACCACTACGACTACGACAGTAACGGACGGCGAGTCTTGATCAAGATCCACGGGGTAAAACTCGAGGATGTGCGCAGGCTCTACAGCGAGATCCGCGGGGGCAAAGTTCGCCCGACTTTGAGTTACGAAGCTCCGCAGGGTGGGATGTCGCACCAGGAACTCGTGGTGGCAAAAGGTCTACTGGAGCGCAACAACACCGCTCTCAACGCCGACCTCAACAACTTGCGATCGGAGATCGAGGCTCTGAAAGCCGAGCTCCTAGGGGCTCAGGCTGAAATCGATGAGCTCAGGACTCGACTCGGTGAACCAACCCAGATGGACGCGGCTGTGGACACCGGAGACTTCGCGCCTACGCCGTCCGGGATCATCGACGACGGGCCCGTGGGTGAGGAACCCGTTTACACGGACGAGTTCGTGGAAGACGACGGAGAATTCTTCGAGGAGCTGAGCCGGTGGAACCGGTTCTGGAACTGGCTCGGGGGCAAACTCGCATAGACAAGACAACAACGGGGGGAGTGGGCGCACGGTTGTGCCCGCTCCCCCTTTCGAATTTTAATACGGGGGCAGAGGTCGGACCGCTCACGAAGCGGACCGACCTCGGGGAAAAATTACTTTTTGAAGGGGATGCCCAATACGTTGAAGAGGGCGAGGGCTGCCTTCTTGCTGTGCGCAGTAGTGACGAGGGTTACGCCGAAGGGGAAGACGTCTTTGATATCTTCGTCAGATGTCTCGGGGAAGATGGTGTGCTCTTTGAAACCAATTGAGAGGTTACCCATCTCGTCTACACTTGTAGCTCGCAAACCGCGGAAGTCGCGCTCGCGGGGGATAGCCACGTGGATGAGCTTATCGAGGAAGTCGTACATTCTCGCTCCGCGCAAGGTCACCATCGCACCCGATACGTCGCCTTGGCGGAGTTTAAATGTGGCAATGGATTGCTTGGCCGCGGTTTGTTTAGGCTTTTGGCCAGTAATCTTAGTGAGGCGATCGATGATAGTGGCAAACTTCTTCTTATCTTTAAGCGAGCCAGTGCCTACCGAGATAATGACCTTCTCCAAGCGAGGCACAGCCATTTTATTGCCGAGCTTCAACTCTTTCATTAGGCTTGGTAGGGCCTCCTCGTATTTTTGTTTTAAGCGGGTCATGTTTTATATAGTTCCCTTACATTTAACGCACACGCGCACCTTCTTATCGCCTTCCATCTTCGAACCTACTCTGCGGCCTTTGCCACAAGAGTTACACCAAAGAGCTACGTTTGAACCATCAACTGGCATAGCGATTTGAACAGTCTGACCCTTTTCGTTCGACTTCTTAGGCTTGCGGCGCTTGCCGACCATATTCACTCCTTCCACATGCACACGGCCTGTGGCCTTCGAAATATTCAAGACCTTGGCCTTTTTGCCTTTGTCTTTGCCTGCTAGCATCACTACTGTATCGCCTTTTTTGATATTCATAGATTTTATAGTACCTCCGGAGCGAGCGACGCAATCTTTGTAAAACCTTTGAGGGCTATCTCGCGTGGGATAGGGCCGAACACGCGACCGCCTTTGGGCTCGTTCTTCGCGTCGATGAGCACAACGGCGTTCTCGTCAAAGCGGATGTAACTGCCATCTGTGCGACGATAGGCCTGCTTTTGGCGCACCACTACGGCACGGCTGACCTCCTTCTTCTTCACCGCCTTGCGAGGTTCGGCCGTCTGCACCGAGAGCACCACAATGTCGCCGATGCAAGCGTAGCGGCGCTTGCTACCACCAAGCACTTTGAAGATGCGGCCGATTTTGGCCCCAGTGTTATCAGCAATCTTAACTATAGCGCGTGGTTGGATCATTTTATTAGTATTTAGAACTTAGGACTTAGAAATTAGGAAGTGCTTATCTCGTGAAATGGGACGACATTCAATAATAGTGACAGTGTCTCCAGTGTGCGTGGCGTTAGCTTCATCGTGGGCCTTAAACTTCTTACTCGTCTTTAGGAACTTGCCATACTTTGGGTGCTTGGCGAAGCTATCCACCTTAACCACGCGTGTTTTGTTCATCTTGTCGGATACGACAACGCCGGTGAAAGTGCGACCACCTGTCTTTTTTGTATCTGTTTTGTTAGGCATGTTTTTCACTTACTTTTTCTTGGAGTAACGTATGTATGCGGGCAACATTGCGCCTGAGGTTCCTCCCCTCTCGAACATTTTTTGTCTTACTACCGGCAATGGCGAAGCGGAAGTTCTTGTGAGCCACTATAGCTGCCGCGCGAGCAGTTTCGAGTTCTCCGGCTGATTTAGTTTTTAAATCCTTGATAGCTTTCATGGTTTTATGCGCGTTCCACTATGCGTGACTTAATGGGTAACTTGGAGCCAGCCTCTTTCAAAACTGCTCGCGATTCGGCCTTGGTGAGACCGTCTACCTCAAAGAGTATGCGCCCGGCAAGCACAGGCACTACATAGCCTTGCACATCGCCCTTGCCCTTACCCATTTTCACTTCGGCAGGCTTTTGAGTATACGGCATATCGGGGAAAACGCGAATCCAAACTTTGCCCGTCTTTTTAATGGCGCGCGACATCGTTTTGCGAGCAGCCTCTAGTTGATTGGACTTGAGTCGTCCCGGGGTCTCGGCCTTAAGGCCAAAGTTACCGAAGGCAAGCGTTGAGCCACGAGTAGTGAGGCCCACGCGCTTAGGATTGCGACGCATTGTGTGCCACTTGCGGAACTTAACCTTTTTCGGTACGAGCATTCCCATTTTTATATGTTAAATTTTAAATGGCAAATCTTAAATGTTTTCATACATTTACCATTTACCTTTTACCATTTACCTTTTTCGCGTCAGCGAAAATTTCACCGCGATAAATCCAAACTTTAATGCCAATGTCGCCATATGGCATACTGGCCCGACCCTTGGCGAAATCAACATCGGCCCGCAAAGTCTGCAGAGGCAAACGGCCCTTCATAATGCTCTCAACTCGGCCCATCTCGGCTCCGTCAAGCCGTCCGCTAAGAGTGACCTTCATACCCTTTACATCCTTATTGGCCATCACCTTCTCCGCAGTTTGTTTGAGCACTCTGCGGAAGGTGGTGCGCTTCTCAATCAACTCCTCAATCATATGAGCCACAATACCAGCGTGACTCTCGGGGCTACGGACCTCTTCAATTATCAAACGCATATCGCGAGGCACACTCACCTTCTGCTTGCGCAAAACTTTAAGCAAATCCTCTTTGAGCTTGGCAGTGCCCTCCCCCGAGCGGCCAATGATCATACCCGGGCGAGCAGTCTTGATGAACACGTGCATCGAGTTCTCCCCCCTCTCAATCTCTATGTCGTCCACCAAGAAAGTTCTAAGTGCTTTTTCTAAGAATTGGCGGGTTAGCACATCGCCCTTGAGCAAGTCGCGATAGACCAAGCTCTTGCCACGGCCAGTGAACCAGCGGCTTCGCCAGTCGCGCAGTATGCCTAGTCGGTGCGAATATGGATGGACTGTGTGAGACATATTAAATCGTAAATGTTAAATCGTAAATGTTATTCATGGCCTTTCTTTACATTTGCCATTTTAGATTTGCCATTTACCATATCGCCTCGAACCCCAAGTTCGAGCGCGATGTGGCTTGTGTGCTTGTGTATGGGAAAGGCTCTTCCATGAGCCCGGGGCATGCTGCGTTTTATAATTGTGCCTTGATCAACTGTAATATTCTTCACAAACAAATCTTCCGACTTACCTCCGGCATTGGCGAGAGCCGAGGTAAGCAACTTGGCTATGGGCCCGGCCGCACGTTTAGGCAAATGGGCGAGTTCAACCATTGCGGCATCAACACTCTTACCCTTTATCAAATCAGTCACCAATCTGACTTTCCTTGGTGCCTGCCTGTAATTGTTGAGCTTGGCTTTCATATATTTGTTGCTTCGTTTCGCTACGAGTTTTTTATTTAATACTTATGCTTTCTTCTCTGCCACAACTTCCTTAGCCACTTTGGCTTGAGCGATCTCGGCTTCTTTAGCCTTAGCTTCCTGTTCCTTTTGCATCTTGCCTCCGTGACGGATGAACTTGCGCGTCTGTGAGAATTCGCCCAATCGGTGACCCACCATCTCTTCTGAAATGCGCACCTCGATAAAATCCTTGCCATTGTGTACACCGAAGGCAAAACCAACCATATCTGGGTGCACCACACAGGCTCGTGACCACGTCTTAATAACCCCCATTGTCTGTGGGTTTTTACCTTCGATCTTCTTCATCACTCGAGGATCGACGTAAGGACCTTTTTTGAGCGATCGTGCCATATTAGATAAGAAATCCTGCGTAGCCTTGGCGAAGCAGGACGTTCGCAATACTACCACAAGGCCTTGCCCCAAGGCAAGTGCCGTGTTAGCTTGAGGGCAGGGAGGGCGCTTGCGCCCTAAGGAGGCCACATGAAGGCTAATAGAATAATTCTCGGTCTCGCCGATCTTTTGATGGAATATCTGATGGGACATCACTGGGGCTTTGTCTGCCTTTTTTCCTTCTCTGCATCAACGATGCTGGGAGGTTTGGGTATCACCGCCTTTCTGTTCCATAACTGGCATCCGCCACTAATCTGGTTCGTCTCTCTACCATTTTTCCTCTGCGCTGCCTGGGCGATCCTGGTCCAGTCATGTAACCTGGTGGATCGGATTACCTACGGCAAGATACCGTGGCTCACGTGGAGGTACCAGATAAGCGCGGTGATTGATGGCCGCGATCCGTGGGACCCACCAGCGCAAGCAAACGGGTGATAAATCGGGCGGGCACAGCGCAACACGCGTCGGAGCCCGCCTCTTCTTTTTAGCACTTAGACAACAAACCTTTCGATATATCGAAAGGTTTGTTGATGGTTAATATTTTTCAATCAACGAGAGCAAGAGTTTGATGGGTGAACCTTTGGCGCCTTTGGCGAGGAATTCGTCGTCGGTGGGGAGCATGGTGCCGGCAATATCGATGTGCATCCAGGGGCAGTCCTTGGGGTAGTCTTTGGTAAATTGCAAAAGGAACACGGCTCCGGCAATAGCTCCGCCGTAGCGACCTTGCTTGCCCAAGTTGGCGTAGTCACCGAACGTGCCTTTGATCTCGGCCTCCGACTCCTCCCACAGGGGCATCGGCCACACGTAGTCACCAGATCTCTCACCCAGTTCGCGCGTTAAGTTCTCGAGTTTAGTATCGCGAGTGAAGATGCCCGAGGCGCGATTGCCGAGTGCCACCATTATGGCACCCGTGAGCGTGGCCACATCCACCACAAGTTTGGGGTTGTATCGCTTTGCAAAGTAGAGACCATCGGCAAGTATCACCCGCCCTTCGGCATCGGTGTTTAACACTTCGATAGTTTTACCCGAGAGACTCTTGAGCACGTCGCCTGGTCTGTAACTCTCGCCACCAGGCATGTTCTCCACCGCGGGCACGATAGCCACAATGTTTTTCTTCAGTCCAAGCTTGGCCGCAAGTACAAGAGTGTGGATGACGGCCGCCCCCCCGGACATATCCATATGCATGGTATACATAAAGTTATCTGTCTTGATGTTGAGTCCGCCGGTATCGAAAGTCACGCCTTTGCCAACCAAGACGATAGGCCTATCGTCTTGGTTGGTCCCGCGAAGCTTGGCGAAGTGGGGCCGCCTGCGCCCCAATACTCCATTACAATAAACTGAGGTTCGGCAGGCGAACCCTTAGCCACGCCAAGCACAGCGCCCATGCCCTCTTTCTCCATCTCCTTGCGACCCATCACAGTAACTTTAATGGGCGTGCCCCGCGAAGCTTGGCGAGCAGCTTCCGCCAAGTGAAGTGGGGTCATCTCACCGCCGGGAGTGTTAGAGAGCTCGCGGCAAGCATTCACTTCGCCCGCCACCACGCGCCCTCGCTCAATCCCTTTTTTAAAATCCTGCGAAGCCTCGCGCGAAGCAGGACCCACCAAAGCAACTTCAGTTAAGAAATCCCAACCCTCTTTGGGCTTGCTCAAGTACTTTGTAAATTCATAATCGGCCAGCAAAATTTCGCGAGCAATTATCTCTCCCATCTCTCCCTGTTCAACACTAAGTGTTGAACAATTAGGCAAATCGCGCAAAAGTATGGCCAGCTTCTTTTGCTTATCCTTCTTAGCCTCGCTTACCTGCTTACGCACCAGCAAAATGAACTTGCGCAGGTTAATGCCCTTAAGCTCCTCAGGCTTTATAACAGCCTTCTTAAACCCCTTGGGTAGCTTGTCTTTGAATGTAATCTTCATAATCTTTGCACTTTACTATTAATGTTTTGATAGTCAAGGAACCCGAGAATGGACGTCGGACGTCCATTCTCGGGTTTGGCTAGCTACCTAGCCGCGCTTGCAACCGGGACCGCCGTGGTCACCCTTGCAACCGCCGTGTTCGGAGTAGTCGTACTCGTGCATGTGTTGAACCCTCCTTTCTCGCACCGCATTTGCGGGGCGTTGTGAGCTCGGTCCGCTTACGCGAGACCGTCGCCGGAGATGAAACCGTCGGGTCCGACGATACCCGAATCAACCCTGTCTTCGAACGGCACACCGAGTGCGCCATCAGGACCAATGATTGAACCGGTGACACCACGCTCGCCTTCGTGCACAGGCACAGGCAAAAGAGGCAGTTCCTGACGTTCACGACACATCTTCTCTACTCCTTTCTTTGAGACCTCGGCAAAGAATCCTCACCACGCATAGCCTTGTGCGACGTGTGGCTTTCCCTTGCCCCAGGGGGAGATCAGTACTGATGATCCCTCCCCTTGGTGCCCGAGAAAAAGAAAACCCCCGTGGTGCGGGGGCTTTCTTGCTTTCGAGATTTACTTAAGTATTAGCGCCCGCACATATGTTTATTGAGATAGACATGGGAAAAACGACCCCAGGTCATCCCTGCCTTGCCGGCAGGCAGGTTGGTGCTAATGGGACACATAATTGTGCTGGTGATATCTGCTGTTTTCATTACCTTCCAAGCTTAACAAAGCATTATTCCTTGTCAACCCCGTCGCTCGCGAGCGACGGGGTCAAGCCCCTTGTGGAAAACCAGTTATTGCTTAGTAACAATAGTGACAATATAGAGCAGGGTCCAAGTTTGTCCGCCGTCGGTGGAGAAATAGCTCTGACCACCATTGATTGGTAAACGGATGGTGGTGTTTCTCGATTGGTCAAAGAGATAACGGTAAGCACTATCGCGCCTTGTCTCTACATAACCGAAGCTATCATCACTACCTTCCTTAACCTCGCGCCAATTGTTCCTATAGATATCAAGGGCGGGCGCAAAGTAGCCTCCGTCATAGGTATAGACCGGATTATTTTCGTAAGCATCCAAATACGCCTTATTCTCCGGTGAAACACCACCGTTGGTATCAAAAAATATAACACTTGCAATCAGAGCACCGCATGCGAGCAAACCAAAAATTGCCAAAGCAATGAAACTTTTCCTCGGACCGGGCTTGCCAACAACGCTTGTGCCTTTTATCGAGCGCAAACTCTCATAGATAAAGAATAAGTACGGAATTAAGATGAGCCCGAAAATTAACCATACGGCAAGGAGTGCGAGACCGAGAATTGAAAAAATGACAGTGCTCCATAAACTGTTAAAAGCATACGCGACAGCAAACCCTGTGAATGGTATAAGGGTGAGGACAAGCCACGCGAGAATAAGCAGGGACGCTCGGCCAAGCACCGCCCACCAATAACCGCGAACGTACTCGCGACTGCGCAAGATAGAGGTGAAGGCACTCGTCTCCTCGCCTACGTAAATCATCCCAGCAAACATCAGCCACATAGTCATCACAATTCCTGGGACGATAAGCAGGAGATACGACCCCATAAGGATAACTACAGCTATGACAAGCTGCCACAAGTATCCTGGGAGCTTGCTAGCGGCAATTTCATAGGCCTTCTCTAGCGAGGGTTTGGAAGCACGATGACTAAGTAAAACAAGTAGTGCGACGGAACTTACCAATTGCACAAAGATTGAAAATAGGCTA
>DATDSR010000059.1:0-29209 GCA_036517855.1 Minisyncoccota bacterium
TGAAGGGTGGAGAAGACCAGGTGTCCCGTGAGGGCGCGTCCACGGCCGTGGTGGCCGTGTCGTTGTCGCGAATCTCACCCACCATTATGATGTCTTGGTCTTGGCGCATGGCGCTCTTGAGCCCCTCAAAAAAAGTGTAGCCCTTCTTCTCATTCACCTGCGTTTGCACAAGACCCTCGATGTGGTATTCAACCGGATCTTCAATAGTTATGATTTTGACCCCGGGCTCGTTGACCTCGCGCAAAAACGTATACAAAGTTGTTGTCTTGCCCGAGCCAGTGGGACCAGTATTCAAAATTAATCCATTTGGTTTACCTATCTCTTTGCGTACAATCTCAAGTAGTTGGTCACTCATACCAAGCTCTTGAAGTTTAACTTTGGTAGAGGCTGGGTTGAGTATGCGCATCACAGCCGCCTCGCCGTAGGCGCCTGGGATGATCGAGGTGCGAATGTCTATTTCGAGGCCACTAAGGATCACGGAGAAGCGACCATCTTGCCTAGCACTCTCGATATTTAATTTCAAAGTCGAAAGTAACTTGATACGGGACAGAACCAACTTATATATATGTGCATCGAAACTAGCTACATCTTGCAAAATACCGTCGATGCGAAAACGGGCCCGCACCTGGTGCTCCTCTGGTTCGAGGTGCACGTCCGAAACGCCCAAGGTTATCGAGCTCGCGAGGATCACTTCTAGGACAGCTGTTACCTGAGAGGTTGAATCGCCGGCAAGTATCTCGCCCAAAATCTTTTTCGTATCCTCAATGGTTTTAATTTTGCTGGCG
This sequence comes from Minisyncoccota bacterium, assembly GCA_036517855.1. Taxonomy (GTDB): domain Bacteria; phylum Patescibacteriota; class Minisyncoccia; order Phycocordibacterales; family DATDSR01; genus DATDSR01. The sequence continues at coordinate 786 of DATDSR010000059.1, forward strand.
AAGGTGGCCAAGTCCGTCCCTGATATATCTATCTGACCCACCTTGGTGCGTTCAATCTTTTGGATGTCCTCGTAATATTTCCACGCCCGCGCAAGGCTAGCTTCGGTAGTGATGTGGAGTGTGGCGATAAAGCCACGCCCACTTAGTTCGTCGAGAGCTGCTATGGCCCTAGGGGATTGAGGAGAGAAGACGGCCACATCAATGTTTTTACCCGCCGCGCGAAAGACTGCAATCTTGCCAGCGCGCGCTTTCGCTTCGTCCACTAGGCCCAAGGCATCTGGTCCAATCGAAACCGTTGAGAGATCCACGTAGGGGATACCTAGTCGTGAAGAGGCAAGTTGGGCAAACTCCTCGGCCTGTCGCCCACGTAGTTCAGCGCTCTTGCGTAACTGACTATCTTCATCAAATTGCACCATGTAAAGATTATATCAGCCAGACGGCTTATTTACAGCGTTCGCTGAGTGGACTTGACATTATATTAAAAAAGCGTAGCTTTGGGGCAAGGTCATCTAAATCTGGTTTTGACACAAAGCTTGACAAATTGGCAAGGATTGTGCTACAATAACCCCTTAATAGGAGGAGGCAGTTTTTATGGCTAAATATATGAGTAAAATCAACAAAATCGTCATTTCACTCGCGGTCGCTAGTTCGGCCTTTTTGACCGTTGGCGTGATGGCCGCCTCTGCCGCCTCCGATAGCTCTTGTGGCCTCTCCGGTGGTGCAAACATCACCGTAGTTAATCTCGGCGGCCCTAACCATTGGATGCAGTCAAATGGCAATAATTCATACAGCCAACCTCCTGTTGGTGTTAACCTAGCCGCCGGTACTTACAAGGTCAAACTTGTAGCCTACGATACTCACGACGAGTCCAAGGCTTGTTACCAAGCCGGCAACTGTCCTATCACCAACTGGCAACAGCCCTACGAAATTTTCAAAGTTAAACTCCTAAATTCTTCAGGTGGTACCATTGCCACTTCCAATTCAACCCAAGATTTGGGTGACAACACGAATAAACAAACATACACAGTTAACACAAACTTGGTTGTTCCTTCGAGCGTGGCCAAAGTACAGGCCGTTCACGGTTCAAACAGCACAGTCACCGCCAACAGTCTCTCGGCCATCTGCGCCTCTTTCGAACTTATAAGCGCCCCAAACAACCCCCCCACTGTCGACATCAAGGCCAATGGCTCCGATAATCCCGCCCCCATTGCTTACAACACTTCAGCTAATTTGACTTGGACAAGCACAAACGCCACTTCCTGTTCATCCAGTTGGGATGGCCCTAAGCCAATCAACAACACCTCCGGCGAATCCACTGGCAACCTTACCAACACAACGTCCTACACCATCACCTGTTACAACTCAATCGGCCAAAGCGATAGCGACTCGGTGACAGTGACGGTGAATCAACAGCCGCAACCTCCTACAGTTACCATTAACGCCAACCCAAATCCTGTTAACTCTGGTGCAACCACCAATCTTACTTGGAATTCCCAAAACACCACTTCCTGTTCTACTTCAGGTGGCCCGTGGGTGAATCCAGGGGCTCGCAACATAAACGGAACCGAACCTTCGGCGGCCCTTTTCTCCGCGCAAACTTTCACCATTACTTGTCAAAACTCTGCTGGCCAGCAAGCAAGCGCGTTTGTTACTGTAAACGTCAACCAAGTTAATCTTCCTACGGTTACGCTCACTGCTAACCCCTCGAGTATTAACTCTGGTTCAACTTCCAATCTAGTATGGACGGTTGCTAATGCTACATCTTGTACTGCTACCGGCAACGGCTTTACTGGAAACAAGAATCCAGCTGGTGGCAATCAGAACACCCCAACCCTCTTCCAAACTACCACCTACACTATCACTTGTAGCAACTCAGTTGGCCAAAGCGCCACTGATTCTGCAACTGTGACAGTTTTGTCTCCTCAGGCACCCACTGTTGACCTCAAGGTCAACGGTTCAAACGGTCCGATTACTATCCAATCAGGCAACTCGGCCACACTTGATTGGACAAGCGCCAACGCTACTTCTTGTAGCGCCTCTGTCGATTGGCAGGGTAACAAGCAAATCCCTAACGGCAGTGAGACTACCGGTGTTCTAACTACTGCTCGCGCATACAACTATCATATCGACTGTTTCAACAGCACCTCGGGTCTCTCCGTGCACGATTTTGTGACGGTTGTTGTTAACCCTACCGTAAACCAACCAACCGTTAATCTCACGGTCAACGGTCAAAGTGCGATTACCATCAACGCTGGCACTTCGGCCATGCTTAGTTGGACTTCGCAGTTCGCCACCTCTTGTACGGCCTCTGTCGATTGGCAAGGCAACAAGGCTACAAGCGGCAACATCTCAACCGGCATACTCAACAGCGTTCGCACATACACTTACAACATAGACTGTAGTGGCGCAGGTGGTAACGCAAGCGACTCTGTCACGGTAAACGTTGTGCCTGGTCAAGGCAACTTGCCTACGGTTGATTTGCTCGTGAACAGTTCTAACGGTCCTATCACCATTAACTACAATTCTTCGGCCTCTCTGTCGTGGGTTGCAAGTAACGCCAACTCCTGTGTGGCCTCCGGCAGTTGGAGTGGCAACAAGAATCTCTCTGGCGTACAAGGCACCGGCAATCTCACCGATAGTTCGTACACCTACGACATTACCTGTGGTAATCAGTTTGGTTCTGACACCGATTCAGTCATAGTTAATGTAAATTCTCAAGTCATCAACCAACCCACCGTAGACATCAAGGCCAATAATTCCAATGGTCCTATCAGTATTTCCTACAACAACTCGGCCATGCTCTCGTGGAGCTCAACTAACGCTGACACTTGTGTGGCAAGTGATAATTGGAGTGGCAACAAGAGTCTCTCGGGTTTGCAGTCAACAGGTCAGATGACGACCACTCGCACCTATACCATTACTTGTAGCAATCAGTTCGGTTCGGACTCTGATTCTGTGACGGTTAATGTTCAAGGTCAGCAATTCGGCACTCCTGCTGTGGACATACTTGCCAATGGTAGCAACGGTCCTATCACCATCAATTCTGGCACATCGGCGTCACTCTCGTGGGTTGCTTCAAACGTTGACACTTGCATCGCAAGCGGCAATTGGAATGGCAACCGTAACAACTTCTCGGGTATCGCTTCTACCGGTACACTCACTGGTCCAGCAAGTTTCACTTACACCATTACTTGTACCGGTCCTGGCGGCAACGCCACCGACTTCGTGGTAGTGAATGTAAATGAACCACAGCTTAATGCTCCTACCGTCGACATAAAGGCCAATAACTCAAACGGCCCTATCACCATCAGTTCAAACTCCTCGGCTAACCTCACATGGACATCAAGCAACGCAGATACTTGTAGTGCTTCAGGTAGCTGGAGTGGTAGCAAGAACACCAACGGCTCACAGAGCACCAACAGCTTGAGCCAGGGCACTTACACCTACACAATTACTTGTAGCGGTACTGGTGGCACAGCAAGTGACTCTGTCACTGTTAACGTAAACCAGAATCAAGTTAACACTCCTAGTGTTGATCTCTTGATAAACGCCAGCAACGGCCCGATCACTATCAACTACGGCCAATCAGCTTCACTCTCGTGGGTAGCATCTAATGCCGACGCTTGTTTTGCCTCAGGCGGTTGGAGTGGCACTAAGAACCTCTCGGGCACGCAAAGCACGGGAGCGCTCTTCGGTACCCAAACTTACACCATCACTTGTACCGGTGCGGGCGGTTCGGCGAGTGACAACGTCACTGTGAATGTGAACGGCCAGAACAATCAGTACCCAACCGTTACTATCAATGCCAACCCTAACCCTGTTAACTCGGGCAATTCCTCAACTCTCACGTGGAACTCCACCAACGCTTCGAGTTGTTACGCTTCACAAGGCCCTTGGAACGGTAGCAAGAACATAAGTGGCAGTGAGAGCACCAACGCCCTCTTCCAATCGACCACCTTCGGCATTACCTGCCAGAGCTCAAGCGGTCAGACGGCTACAGCCAACGTGACTGTTGATGTAACCAACAACAATTACAACAATCCTCCAACGCTTAATCTATACGCTAACCCAAGCCAAGTGCCTGTAGGCTCTAGCTCGACGCTCTATTGGAACACCACCAACGTGACATCTTGTACGGCAAGTGGCGATTGGTACGGTACCAAGGTTATAAGTGGCACAGAGCTTGTTGGTCCTATCAACGTTGTTAAGAATTACATCCTCACTTGTTACGGTCCTGGTGGCTCGGTGGTGCGCAATGTGAGTGTCTCGCCTATCGGCCAAGTACTTGGCGCAGCCGCTCCTACCCTCTCCATCTACGCCATCCCTTCACCCGTGCAGTATGGCAGTGGCTCCACACTCTATTGGAACTCAACCAATGTTGACTACTGTTACGCCTCAAACGATTGGTACGGCAGCAAAACTATCTCTGGTAGCCAGCCAACAGGCGCGCTCTACCGCGATATGACCTACACCATCACCTGCTCGGGCTTGGGTGGCACCATCACTCGTAGCGCCGTGGTCCCTGTCATTGGCCGCCCGGTAGTCTACTATCCTCCTGTTGTCGCCGGTGTTACTGGTAGTTACGGTGCCACAATCGAAAAGCAGGTGGTTAACCTAAGTACTCCTAACGGCTCGGGCACAAACATTGGTGCTTGGTCTGGCAACAACCTTGAGTATCGCGTCACCGTTCGCAACACTGGCACCCTTACTCTCACCAATCTTACTATCAAAGACGTGCTCTCTGACAAAGTGGAGATTGTTAAGGCTTCGGACGCTGGCACTTACGATTACGTTACTCGCACAGTCTCGTGGAAGATCTCACGACTTGCCGCTGGTGAGTCCAAGACCTTCACACTCGAAGTGCGCGTGGGTGGATGTGATGCCGACATAGCAGTCCAAAACTACGCGACACTTAGTGGCTCGCAAATCTCAAGTCAAACATCTAACACTGTTGTAGCGGGTGTCTACGCTGGTCCATTCGTCCTCTCAATCGATAATCCAGCTCCTGTCATTCGCCCAGGCGACAAAGTGACCTACACCATCCGTTATCGCAACGACAGTACTGGCACGGTGAAGGGCGCGACTCTCGACATGTCTCTGCCTGCCGCTATGGTTGTGGCCGGCGGCAACGTTACTCGCCTTACCCTCGGCGATATCGCCCCAGGCGCCTCTGGCCAGGTGCAAATAGTGGCCACAGTTGATAAGAGTGTGCTCGATGGTGAACAGCTTACCACCACCGCTCGTGCTACTTACATCGACAATGGCGTGACCCGCACAGCTGATGCCAGCACCGTGAGCACAGTCAGTGGCAATGCCCCGGTTGTTAAAGACAATTCCGGCATAGTGTCATCCGCTACTTCGAGTGGCTTGCACCTCTTGCCCCAGACTTTCCTCGGTTGGCTCTTGCTCCTCTTGCTCATCATCATCCTGGCCGTCTTCATCAAGCGTCTCTTGAGCAAGGACGAAGACAAGCCAGCGGCTCATTAACCCACTTACCCATCTTACCTACAAAATCTCAGCCGAAAGGCTGATCCGCCTCGGGCGGAATGGTGCGACTAAGCAAAAGGCTCCCTAAGGGAGTCTTTTGCGTTTCGTTTCACATTATGTTAGTTTCGAATCAGAACTGCGATCCCTCAGACGGAGGAACTTCTCGCAGGAGGATGGAGGAATAAATATGTCGGCTCAACAAGTGCCTCTGTGGCGCCGCGTTCGTGCTGTTACGCTTACGGCAGAGAGTCTGCGCCTCTACAACGACCCAGGCTTTGCCGCTTGGGCTGAAGGGCACGAAGCCACAAGGGAGCAGCACAACGGGCAGATCAAGCCCAGTTGGGACATCGACCAGACATTCGACTGGTTGCTCAAGTACATGGCGGGTAAGCCGTGTCCACTCGATGTGCTCCAGATGCAGGACGTCATCGAGCTTGCGGACTTCGATGTGCCTGGCTTCGTGGCCGACGGAACATGGGGCGATTTTTCTGTCGCCTCGGTGGAGAAATGTCGTGGTGAAGGATACCAACTTTACCAGACGAGGCCGGCATGCGCCGACTGCGGGGGCTATCTCGATAGCAAGCATCACGCGGATCAGTGCACTACGGGTGCCTGCGCGGGTGACGATTCCCGAGCCTTCAAGCCCGAGCGGGGCGACGGTAGCGACCCGACGAAGCGCTTCGGCGAACCGCCGGACGCGTGAAGTCAGATCGCAAGCAATTGAGGGCCCGGTTCCGTTAGGGAGCCGGGCCCGACTGTTTGGTACTACGAAACATGTTTTTAGATTTACCCGTGTGCTAAAATTACGCTTGTGTATACTAAGCGCAAAAAGCCAAAGGCCAAACAAACTTTTGTGTCACGCCCGACTCTGAAGGCCATAGTCGCCAAAATCAATAGCAAAAATATGCATCCTGAGTTTGATTGGGGTAAGCGGGTGGGCAAAGAAATAGTGTAAACAATAACTCCCGCTTGACAGGAGGATTATCTTAAGATAAACTTACGTTATGTCACAAACAATCATTGGGTTGAAGGAGTTGCGCGAGAATACCGAGACCTATATTAAGCGTGCTAGCCTCGGCCATACTTTTATGGTTATGCGTCGTTCTCAACCGGTTTTCAAAATTGTGCCGCCCGAGGATGATGATGAGAGAGGTTGGGAAACCGTTATTGATTTTACCAAAATCCGCAAAGGTGGCGTGCCAACATCGGAGATTTTGGAAGCAATGGCTAGCATGACCAAACGCAATGGATCAAATAAAAAAGGCTCTAGCTAAATTAAGCAAGAGGGATTTTCTCATAGCCAAATACCTACTCTCAAAAATAGAGACGGGCAATTTATCAGAGTTAAAAATTAAAAAGCTAGTCGGATATAGCGATCTATACAGGGCTCGGAAAGGCAGGATTCGTGTAATTTACCGTTTGCTGGCTAGCGGTGCCACAGAAACTTTGTCTGTGGAACTGCGGGGTGAAGACACATATCGCCACCTCGGATGAGTGAGCACCTAACCAAAAGTTTGGAAGAGACCCAGAAGCTCGCCGCCGAGTGGGTCGCTTCACTTGGAAACCCGGTTTCCAAAATGGCCAAAGTGGTGGGGCTATCGGGCGAATTGGGGAGTGGCAAGACTAGTTTTGTGCAAGGCGTGGCCAAGGCGCTTGGAGTAGAGGAGCACGTTACAAGCCCCACTTTTATTTTAGAAAGAATTTACCCCACTTCGCATCTCGCTTCGCTCGAGCTTCGCGGGGCAGGCTTCAAACAACTTGTACACATTGATGCATATAGATTAGAGGGAGCCCATGAGCTTAAGCAAATCGGTTTCGACGAGCTTGCCGCTGACCCAAGTAACCTCATATTAATAGAGTGGCCCGAGAGAGTAGCCGAAGGGTTACCTTCCGGTATGACAACCCTCAAATTCGAATTCATAGACGACCAAACTCGAAAGATTGAATTATGAATAATGAATTAGGAATTGTGGAAAATGCAAGGGGTCAAATAAAGACTTTTACGGACCTAGACGCTTGGAAAATTGGGCACGAGATCGTCCTAGAAACATATAAAGTTACCAAGACATTTCCGAAGGACGAGCTGTTTGCCCTGACCAGCCAAATGAGACGCTGTGTTGTTTCAATAACCTCAAATATCGCAGAGGGATTTAGCAGGCAGTCTTATAAGGAAAAGCTACAGTTCTATTCAATTTCACAAGGCTCTGTTACCGAATTGCAGAACCAAGTTTTGATAGCCAGAGATATTGGATATTTGGACAACGAAATACATGATAAACTTGCTAATAAGTTGGTTACTTTGCAGAAGATTCTAAACGGTCTTATCAAGAAAACACGTTCCTTTTCTCAATCCTAATTCATAATTCGTGATTCATAATTCAAAAAAAACCCTGGTACTGCTTGATACTCACGCCATACTGCACCGGGCTTATCATGCTATGCCGGGATTTACTTCCTCTAAGGGGGAGCCTACGGGGGCTTTATACGGGCTATCTTTGATGGTGCTTTCTATTATTAAAGAGTTGAAACCGGATTATATTGTGGCCGCTTTCGATATGGCCGAACCGACTTTTCGTGATGAGCTATACAAAGAGTACAAAGGTAAACGGCAAAAGATTGAGGACGATTTGATTTACCAACTGAACAGGGCCAAAGATTTACTCACCGCTTTCGGTATCCCGATAATTGAGAAGGCTGGGTTTGAGGCGGATGATGTGCTTGGCACTATTGTGGAGCAAACTAAAAAAGATAAATCACTCGAGATAATAGTTGCCTCGGGCGACATGGATACGATGTCACTCCTTGCAGATAAGCGGGTCAAAGTCTACACGCTCAAGACGGGCATCAAAGACACTGTGCTCTATGATGCCAAGGCGGCCGAGGCGAGGTGGGGGATAAAGCCGGAGTTTATCCCAGATTACAAAGCTTTGCGCGGTGACCCAAGTGACAACATCATTGGTGTGGCAGGGATAGGTGAGAAGACGGCTACAGAACTAATTCAAAAGTTTGGCACGATTGAAGACATTTATAAGACGCTGAAAAAGAATCGCCAAAAGTTTTTAGACGCGGGTATCAAAGAGCGTATTGTGAAGTTGCTTGAGGAGAACGAAGACGAAGCGCGGTTTTCTCTCGTCCTTGCTACTATCAGGACGGATGCGCCAGTAAAGTATGAGGTGCCAGGTGCTGGATACGAGGTGCCCACCGAGCAGGTTAAGAAAATGTTTGAAGAGCTTGGGTTTAAGAGCTTGATAGCAAGATTGGATACCGGGACCAGAGGTGAGACCCCCCAGCAGGAGGACTCACCTCGAAAGACTCAAGATCCGGTGACGGAATACAAAGTAAAACTAGCAAACTGGCTGTTAGATTCAAATGAGATAGACCCTTCTGGAGAAGGAGATCTTAGGGATTTAGAGAAAGAGCTCGAAGCTAAGGGGCTCACTAAGATATATAAAGAGTTTGAGTTGCCTTTGATAGACATTTTGCGCAACGCCGAGGAGAAGGGGATTAGGGTAGATAGTGCGCGCTTGGCCGAACTTGCTGACAAGTATCACAGGAAGCAAAAAATATTGAAGCTTGAGATTTGGAAGCATGCCGGCGAGGAGTTTAATATCAATTCGCCCAAACAAATTGGCGAAGTGCTGTTTGGCAAACTTGGCATTGGCGGTAGCAAGATGAAGAAGACAAGCACAGGCCAGGTTTCGACCAACGCCCACGAGCTTGAGAAGTTGCGCGGGGAGCATCCGGCCATCGATGCCCTGCTTGCCTATCGCGAAGTTAGCAAATTGCTCTCTACTTATATTGATGCTTTTCCTGAATTGCTGGGCAAAGATGAGCGTTTGCATACGCACTTTGTGCAATGGGGTTCAGCCACAGGTAGGCTTGCCAGTCGCGACCCCAATATGCAGAACATCCCTATCAAGACAGAGCAGGGCAAGGCAATCCGCGAAATCTTCGTAGCCGAAAAAGGCAGTGTCCTAGGCTCGTTTGATTATTCGCAGATTGATTTGCGCTGCCTGGCCATCCTTTCGAAAGACGAAAAGCTGATTGAGTTCTTCAAAGGCGGGGGAGATATCCACGCCGATGTGGCCTCGGCCCTCTTCAAAGTGCCTAAAGATAAGGTGGATAAAGAGCAACGTCGTCGGGCCAAGGTCATTAACTTCGGTATCATCTACGGTATGGGCGTGCTGGCGCTCAAAGCCAACTTAAATAGTTCGCGGGCCGAGGCTGAAGATTTTTTGAAAAGATATTTCGAAACCTTCCCAGGCGTTACCAAGTATCTTGAAAATATTAAACGAGAGGCGCGCGAGAAGGGCTATACCGAGACGTATTATGGCCGCAGACGTTATTACCCTGACATCAAAGCTGGCCCAGAGTATATGCAAAAGGCCGCCGAGCGCCAAGCGAGCAACGCCCCCATCCAAGGCACCACAGCTGACATCATCAAGCTTGCTATGATTGAAGTAGATAAGTTGATAGAGAAAAATAATTGGCGTGGCAAAGTGGATCTTCTTCTCCAAATCCACGACGAACTTATTTACGAAATCGATAAAAGTGTAGCTGACGAAGCCAAGGTTGTTATATCAAGCGCCATGCAACAAGTAGCTCCCAACGATTTAGTCCCCTTTCCCGTCAAATCGGCGTTAGGCCCCTCTTGGGGCGATCTATAGGTTTCCCGGGTATGGTAGAATGGTAATTGGTTACTTATTCGGCCGTCTATTAATACATAACGAAGCATATCAACACATATGAGCAATAAAACAATCGTTGGGGTTATTGTGGGTTTAATCGTAATTGGCGGGTTGGCTTGGTGGGGTCTTTCGGGTCGCACGGAGGCGCCGGTGGATGGTGATGTGGCTGGGGACGAGATCTCACAGCCAAATTCGCTTACCGTGAATCACTATTTCGATAACGGTTCGCACACCATCGAGGGCACTATCACTCTGCCTACACCTTGTCACTCGCTTACCAGTGACGTGCTGGTGGCCGAGTCTTACCCAGAGCAAGTGACTATCAAATTTACCATTGCTCCCGGCACGGGCATCTGCACGCAGGTGTTAGCCGACAAGTTTTTCCGCGTTACATTTAACGCCAGCAAAGATGCTTCGATTAAAGCCACACTAAACGGCCAGCCCATCTCCCTCGTTTACTCTGAGAACAAAGAGGGTATCACTAAGTAGTTAACTAAGTAGCGCGATGCTCACGGTTTTCACCGGAGATGACACAGAGGCGGCCCTCGAGGCCTGGCTCGCCAGCCTCGCCGAGTCTAGGCGGGCTGTGCCGGCCGATGTGCGTCTTGAAGGCGAGTTGTTGAATGAGGCAAAGCTCGAGGAGTATATAAACTCTGCCAGTATGTTTGGCGGAGCAACGCGGGTGAGTGCTCGAGACGTATTCGCAAGTTCCGAGCTTGGCGAGTTTGCTGAAAAGCACATTAAAGAATTGGCGGCATCAGCAAACTCATTCGCATTTCTCGAAGCAAAAGTTCCGGCGGCATTGCGAAAGAAGCTTGAGAAGCTAGACGCTCTCAAACTTTTTGAAAAAAACGAAAGAGTGCGCGTGAGCGAGGAATGGGAGGATAAACAAGAGAAGAACAGAATTTATTCTGTGGCTGATGCTCTTGGGCGTCGTGACAGGAAGGGGTTGTGGGTAGAGTATTGGCGTCTTGTGTTGGCAGGTTTTAGCGGAGAAGAAATCTTTTGGAAGTTGCAGTGGCAGGTCAAGAATATGTTGCTCGCACCCAGCGCAAATTCAGCCACCGAGGCCGGCATGAGTCCGTATCCCTTTGATAAAGCAAGAGTAGCGGCAAAAAACTTCAAGCGTGATGAGCTCGTAGACTACTCGCGTAGACTCCTAGACATGTGGGGCCAAGCTCACTTAGGCGAGCAAGGTGGAGGCCAACCCCTCGACCTCGCCCTTGAGCAATTCATCCTCGCCATCTAATTGTCCCCCCGGGGGGAATCGAACCCTCGACCGTCTCCTTAAAAGGGAGCTGCTCTACCAACTGAGCTACGGGGGGAAAGTTGAAGTCTACTATCAAAATCATTATTTTTCAAACTTGCTTTCTATGGCCTTTTATTGCAACCCTCTTACCTATGATATATCATAGGTATACACATGCCGCATGTTTCTCGAAGAAGACTGAAGAAGGATATTTATAATCGTGTCCACGAGGACTTTGCCGAGCTATTGGTGGAGATTTGCAAAGAGGGGAATAGAGATGCGTTCGTTCAGGAATTGCTAACTAGGACCGAGCGCTTGATGTTAGGTAAACGTCTTGCCACAGTCTTGATGCTGATGAAAGGTTACTCTGCCTATCGCGTGGAAAGGACACTCAAACTGACAGCACAGACGGTGCGGCGTTTCAACAGAAACTTACGCAAGGGGAGATACGCTATGCTCGTTGAAAACCTAGATCGAATTATGCATAAGCGTAGTAAAAAGAATTTGCATCGCGTCGCTCGTATTTGGGCAAGTTTGGACGTAAAAGAATAAGTTCTCTTACATATGATATATCATCCCTAAGATAACTAGTGTTAGATATATTAGTGCTTGACTTTGAAATTGGGAGTGCTAGTCTCGTGAAAGAAAGCGCGCCGATTTTCCCCGGCGCAGGAGGGTAGCTTGAGAAACAATGTGATGGTATCGGACCCACGTTTTCTGCGGATCGCCGTAACCGCCAGGGTTGAATGCCCGAAGTGCAAGAAACTCAGGCCTTTCGATAAGTTACTCGCATTTGAAAACAGTTATAATGGAGGGGATGAGACCTTACATGGGTACGCTCTTGCAACGAGGTGTTGCTTGGCAATCGTGGTCAAAACTGGCGACTTCGACCTGAACCGTGGTGTACTCAACATGGGGGTCGATGCGCTCGAGAAGCTTGGTTGCCAAAAGGTAGGCCATAACCTCGTGATCTTCCCTGAGCCCGAGCTGATAAGGAGGACGCGCAGTAAAAAAGCTACACCTCCTGACACCAAGACATACTACGAGCTCTCCGAGCGGAGCACTCATACTAAGAAATAGTCGTACAGGCCCGTCGGGATACCACCGGCGGGCCTTAATGCATTAACTTTTCCCCAACACAAAGCGCCAAGGGAGAGTGGCGTGCTCGCCAGCGTAGGCCACGCCTATGCGAGGTGTGCATACAATACGATACGATCGTTTGCCATTGCATGTCATTGAATTCTCAATCCACAAACGTTTACTTTTCACGAGATCTTCGCCGTAGAAGCGCCTGTCGATTTTGAAATATTTGGCTACTTTGGCTGGGCCGTTTATCAAAGTGCCGTCTGGCAATCTAACGCCACGAATAAGCACAGCCTCGGGCTCACCAACTTTGCGGGTTACGACATTGAAGCACCAATGCATGCCGTAGATAAAATACACATAGGCGTGCCCAGCTGGGCCAAACATTGCTTCAGTGCGAGCCGTTCTACCTTTGGCGCTGTGGCAGGCCTTGTCGGCCGTGCCACAGTAGGCTTCAGTTTCGCTCACAATCCCTACTAGCTTCGTGCCGCCCACCTTGCGCACTAAGCGTTTGCCTAGTAAATTGCGACTAACCCAGAGGGTGGGTTTTTCAAAGAAACTCCGTTTTAATCTCATGGTACTTATATTACACAATTTACGTTCGGTTCTAAATGTTGGAGCCATCTTCCGCACGGCTGATGCCGTCGGGGTTGAAAAGATTTACCTGGCGGGTTTTACGCCGGGGCCTTTGGACCGATTTGGGCGAGTGCGCAAGGACTTTCACAAAGCGGCTTTGGGGGCAGAGAATAGTGTGCCCTGGGAGAGTATGCCAGATATTTTCGCATTGTTGAAAAAGCTAAAAGCCGAAGGCTATCAGCTAACAGCTCTCGAGCAAAATAAGCGCGCGATTGATTACAAAAAGTTTAATCCAAACAAGAAGTGCGCGCTCGTAATTGGCAATGAAGTCGAGGGAGTTTCGAAGGAGGTTTTAAAGATGTGCGACAAGATAATTGAGATACCGATGCAAGGCAAAAAAGAATCACTCAATGTCTCGGTAGCAACAGGTATTGCCCTGTTTAGATTGCTCGACTAGTATGAAACAGAATCGAGAGTGCGTCCGTCGCGGTTTACGAGTTTGATGATTTCGAAATCTTTTCGCCAGAGTTCTGCTCCGGAACTAAGGTAAATGCGCCAGGTGTTTGAGAAAAAGCTTGCGTCGCCCTTGTGTGCTTCTACGCACGCGTTGTAGTCGGGGTAAGATTTGTCTGTTAGAGGGTCTACAGTTTGCTCGTTGCAATCCGCGCAGGCGTTTGCGAGCGGGGGAGTAAATGTTTGGAAAGCGGCCAGTAGACCTGTGCACTCGTTCTCACGAAAGGAAACACCAATGGGTGAACGACCCGAGCTCACGATGAGAGTGGTGGGCCTAGTAATCACGAGCGGCTCCTCAACGTTTACCGTCCCTTGAGTTGGCAAGGCCGTGGCGTTGCCGATCGTTGCCTCGTGCTCAACTCCTATCAAGCGCCAACCAGTGGCCGAGAGGGCTTCGCCGCCCTTTGGGTTTACGCTTATGACTACATGTTCACTACTGACATCTGTGGTTATTGCATCAACAGGATCGAGCCTAGCCCCGAATTCAAAGGTTCGACCTTTAGAATCGGTTCCCAAGGTCGAACCTTGGGGTCGAGACCAATAACGGCCAAGTAAAACCGCCACTATTATGAGAAGTGCTAGCAGGATGACTTGATTGCGCAATCTGGTAACGAGTCTATACATAGAGTGTTTGATGCTTGGGGCAGAAGTGCGAACTGCGCGCGCCCACCACCATCCGTTTCATCATACCAGAGCAATTCTTTTTACAGCAAATTTTGCCTGTCTGCTTGTAAGCTTTATGAAAGTTTTGGAACTTACCACCCAGGCCCTCCACATTGCGGTAGTCACTCATTGAGTCGCCGCCAGTCTTAAGGCTTGCCTTAGTAACTTTGATTAATCCACGATAAAGTTCTCCCAACTTTGACACAGGTATTTGAGATGGTTGCGATAGGGGATGTATGCCCGCAAGCCACAAGCCTTCATCCGAATAAATATTGCCTACGCCCGCAAGCAGTGTTTGATCAAGCAAAACTTGTTTAATCTTACCAGATTTCTTGTTTCTATAAATTTCTACAAATTTCTTGGCGTCAATCTCCCATAACTCTGGCCCCAAATCGCCCAACTCCTTACTTGTATGCAAATTCTTAGTTTCGTGTAGAGCCATCTTGCCAAACTTTCGCATGTCCGAAAAAGCTATGTGCTTACCATTCTTCAACTCAAAAACCACATGCACGAATCGGTTGTACGGATCGTTTTTCAATGGCCCCTCCTCGATTGCTTCCCAATTTTGCCCTTTGACTTTTGAACTTTGAACTTTCCTGTACGTCCCGTGCAGGAAGTGCCCTGTCATCTTCATATGAGCCACAATCGAGAGCCTGTTATTTAAGTCTATTATTATGTTCTTACCTCGGCGATTGACCCCAATTATCCTTGTCCCCTTAACCTGCTTTGCAAATTGGGTAGGCGAAATGTAGCGAATCATCGCTGGCCAGTCACACCAAAAACTGGTGATAGCTTGCCCCACCACTCTCGAACGCAACCCCCGTACCGTTGTCTCAACTTCTGGCAGTTCGGGCATTACCTTAGCGTACCTTAGCCAACTCCTCTTCGGCAACACGCTTGTCTGACCAAGGGAGGTTGTGGCCTCTCGGGCCGTGGATGTAGTTATCGGTGCCTTTGCCAGTAATCAAAACCACCGGGGAAGCGGTCCCACCGCCAAAGGGCGGAACGACCGCTAAATGTAGGGCTCGCGATATCGCCTTTCGTCTATCGAGTTCAATCTCGAGTTTGCTCTTGTCAGTAATACCCGTGGCGATTTCGTCAACAATTACTTTTGGATCTTCGTCGTATGGATCCTCATCGGTCAAAATAATTTTGGCACAATACTGGTTAGCCAGTTTGCCAAACTCGGGGCGCTTCCATTTATCTCTGCCGCCCCCACAAGCACCCAAAACGCAAATCAGTTTCGAATTTCGTGCTTCGGATTTCGAATTTTGGCTCATTGCCTCATAGATGGCCTGCAATGAGCCCGGCGTGTGGGCATAGTCTACGACTACATCAATACCCAAATAATTGGGTACAAACTCAACTCGTCCCGGCACGCCCTCGAACTTGCTTATAGCCTCGCGCACTTTCGCTTCAGGTAAGCCAAGGGCTAGGCAAAGCTTGGCCACAGCAAGCACGTTTAGCTTATTAAAGTCACCAAGCAGATTAGTTTCGTAGCCGGCCCAGTCGGCAAACTTGTAACTAACCTTTTGTTCCCGAGCATACTGCAAAAACTTTTGGCCATGCTCGTCTTCCATATTGGCCACAATTATTCTTGGTCTGGTCTTTGCGATTTCTATTTTTGCATTTAAATAATTTTGGAATGAGCCGTGGGCCTCGATGTGCTCGGGGTGGATGCCCGTATATATGAGGGCCTCAAGTTTAATAAACTTGTGCCGATACTGGAGCACTGCCTGGCTTGTCATCTCAACCACGGCGTACTCGCACTTTTGCTTGACCGCATCGCGCAAGAACTTTTGCAAAGCAAAGCGTCCGGGCGTTGAGCGCTCACTCCGCAAAGTGCTCGACACAACCGACTTATGCCCCGTCTCATTCAAAACAAAATTCAAAAGTTCGCAAACAGTAGTCTTGCCCTTAGTCCCCGTCACCGCCAAAACTTTTACTTGCCGCGAAGGCAGGCGATAAAAGAGCGCTCCCAACAAAGCCAGCTTGTAATGATACAAAGGCTGAAAAAAGTTGAATATAGGCGCAGGTACGAGCCGTCTAAAAAACGAAAGTATTTGCTCCATCACAGATTGATAGTAGCAAAAGTGACGGTGCTTGACAATAAAATAAACGTATGCTTGACTCATTACTAGTTGGCCCTCTTTACAGAAAGGAAGGGAGGAATCTCAATGGAACCGCTTACCAAGAGTCAAAAGGCGAGGCAAGATGCTGAACGAGCCAAGACCGAAAACAAGCTAAGAGTACGCGAGCGCAAGGAGGCAACTGACCCCCTTCGACTTCTCAAGAGACTCGTGGCTTGTCCTGAAAGGAAGGACTTACTCATGGCTGTTCCACTGGGAAGTGTGGACCCTACCGCTCATACCTGCGCCGAGTTTCTTTCTTTGGTGGAGAGAGGCACTGGGCTCAAAGTAACGGATACTAGCACTTTCCAAGATAGTACAATGGTAAAACCGACCATTGATCTGGTGGTGAAGTTCAACCTAAAAGCCAAAGAGTTGAAGAAACTCATCTCGGCTCTCAAGGCCGATTGATACCCCGACAGCAAAATCCCGGAGCCAGGTTCCCGACGTGAGTCGGTCGCCTGGTCCGGGCTTTCCTTTTAACTATTTGTGAGGCTACTCCTTGTACCTACTCCAAATAAGTTTGTGGAGACTCATTAGATTTTGTGCCAAATTGTCGTTCCTGATGATGACCGCAAATGGATTGCCACTGCCGTTAACAAGTTTGGTGATGCCCTTAGTTACGGCGATAGTTGAGTCGAAGGGGTACTCGCGTGGGTTGATAACGATGACCTCGCGCAGTTGCTCTTTGTCCTTCTTCATAAAGTTGCGAAGCCAAGGCACGTCTACGTTAGACGAGACGATTACTTTGGCATGGATTCCTCGCTCCACTCGAGCCTTCACATAGTCCTCAAGGAAGTTCAGTCCAATAAGCTCAGTGATCTCAATCGGGCTCTCAAATGTGTACCACATCTTTTCTCGTGTTTCTTGCAGAAAGACTTGGGCGGCGGTCATGATTCCGTTCCTACCGGGGTAATGCACGATATCGAGATTGTGTTCAGGCGATGCAATCTGTTCCTTCCTCCGCATCTCGCTGATGAGCGTCTCAAGCGAACTCTTCTTCTGCTCCATTAGATTGCGCAATTGCTCTGGCGAAACGGCGGTGTAATATTTGCGCTTGCCTGACACAGTCGTACCCACGAAGCCCCTCTTAACCAGTGACATAAGTGGGGGATACACGGCAGTGCGGGGTAGATTAGCCGACTTGCCGACCCTGCTAACCATCGAAGAACCTTGATTATTCAAAGCCAAATAGACCTTCGCCTCGTTTAGGCTCATATTAAACACCTCTGCCAGCTCCTTAGCCGTATTCATACCCTGACTCTACCAGAAGATGGCAACATTGTAAACGACGTTTGAGACGTCACACTAAATGCCAAATCACCCATATTTAACAAGCTTTCTTACTCTCCTCACAAATTATAGTTTACATACCCAATATTTGGCGTAGAAATAGTTAAGGTCGAACCTTGAAAGGAGGCTGTATGTCGGATAAAAACAGAGCATGGGCCAGGTTATGGGTGGGACCATGGATAGATTACTGGCACAATCACGATCCACCAGAGTACTTCACACTGTATGAGGATGATTTCACAAGGCTGGTTAAAAATCTCCACCACCCACATCCCGATGGCCAGCTATTCCTAGAGGAATTGCTGAAGTGCCCTCAACTGAACTTCCTCAATGCCGCCCTTCCAGAAAAGGGTAAGCAACTCAAGGTCACGGAAGTAAAAAAAGCTCTGGGTGGCATGCCGAAAGCAGAAGTGGAGCGTGCCGCTGCGTGGGTCGTTAAGCACAATGTTAAACTGAGAGGGCTCGAAAAAGCACATCCTTTTTGCTGGGGCAACTCGAGCATCCTTTGTCATCTACGACAGCTACTCTTTATGAACTTCGAGTTCAAGGGGCCCGCTAGAGTACTGGTGGGTATCTTGCTTGGCCAGGAGAATACAACTGTCTCTGGGGCACAGATTAAACCATGGCGGGCGATCCTTGCACTCCACAGAGCATGGATGAATAAAAGGAAGACTCTCTAAACCGCGACAAAGGTAACAAGGAAGGTGGCTATGCAAGCAGAACGAATCACGCAGGCTTTGAACTTCCCCATGGGTCCGATTCTCAAACGATACATGGAGGAACACAAGGTACCTAAGAAAACGGCAAAGTTACACGAGCGCGAGATCAAGAGGTACCTCGCACTTTGCGCGTCGCATCCTGGTGGAGGGTGGCCAATGGTCGGCACTATCGACGATCTCTGGCATACCTTCATCATCTTCACCGAGGAGTATCACGAGTTTTGCAGTCTCGTTGGCAGATCCTACATCCATCATCGTCCGGCAACTGGAGGCGAGGATGTGGGAGAGATGGAGAGTCGGTACAAAAAGTTCCTCAAGCAGTATCGAAAGACGTTTGGTCAGAGGCCTCCAGCCAGTATTTGGCCGTCAGGGCTCAAGATGTCTGATTGTATGGAGCACTGCGATGTTGAGCCGCGTGATTGCATGGCCAGGTATAGTCATTGCACCGAGCGTAAGAAAGAAGAGACACACTGCGACATACCCTCGCGCGATTGTATGGGAAAGATGCATTGTGGGGACAGCGATTCGCAGTGATTGGTAACCACACTGGGGCCAGATGGATAGCTGTCTGGTCCCTTTCACAAACAGGTCTTTAACAAGGAGGATCACATGGGAAAGAAAAAGGGTATGTACCTAGGTGGCGGAGGGCCCTTTCCTGCTCACTACGAGCCCGATGCCTATGAGGAGTATCACGATGGCGAGGAGAGGATCGTCAAAGAGACCCTAACGGGTGGCGTCTACATCAAAGAGATTTGGGACAGCATCGCCCAGGTCTGGAAGAAACTGCAAAAGTAGAAAGATTATTAAGACTAGGGCCCGGGGAAACTCGGGCCTTTCTTTTTGCCGTTAACTTTTGCCGAGTATTTTCAAAGCCTCTTTAACACGGACACTTGCGGTGCCTGGGCCAGCAGCACGTAGAGCGTCTTGGGCTTCTTTGCGGCTGTAGCCTAGGCTCTCGAGGGCTTCTAACGCGTCTGTTTCTTCGCGCAGTTTGCCGCCGCCTACGGTGCTTCCACCGGCTGGGATTTTGTCGCGCAGTTCCAAAACAATCTTCTCGGCGGTTTTGCGGCCGATACCCGAGATCTTGGTGAGGTAGGGGAGGTCGCCTTCGCTCACGGCTTGTTTTAAGTTCGCAAGCGAAGAGATGGAGATAATGTTAAGCGCACTCTTGGGGCCGATGCCCGAGATTTTGATAAGCATTTCGAAAAAATTTAGGCTTTCCCTATCCTCAAACCCATAGAGATCAAGAGCATCCTCCCGCACAGCCAAGTGAGTCCAAAGCCGCACAGAGGCTTCCACCTCGGCACTCATATTAATGGGTATGTGCACCTTGTAACCCACACCTCCCACGCCAAGTATCACAAACCCAATCTCGGTATGTATAATTTTGCCCTCCAAACTTCCTACCATTTTGTTGTATTGACTTTACTTTTCATTCGTCTATAATATAATGTAATCACTACGAAAAGGCACTTCTTAAGGTTCCGTCCTTAAGCGGTGCCTTTTCATTTGGTCATTGTCCTTTGAGTATCCAAGTTTACCCGCGAGAGTGTTAAGAAATTCTATTTTTTCGCGAGCTTTACGCTTGAGAAGAATTGAACATTTTTCCCTGTGTGGCGCAAGTACGATCCTTAGCTTGTTTTGCTCATAAAGATACTCAACAAGAGAATAAAAATCCCCGTCACTTGTGACGATAACAGCCTGATTATAATTCGGGTACTCAATCATAGCGTGGAGGACAAGATCTGCATCGACGTTTCCTTTGGGCTTGCCATTCGTCTGTACTAGAACAGGTTTAAATTTTAGAGTGTAACCGGCGTCTTGCAAGGAACGGTAAAGTTCCTCATTTCCCTCTATATAACCTATGAAAAGCATGGCTTTAGATATCCCATACTTGTCGTGTAAATAGACACGAAATCTCTTCCAATCCAGTCGCCAGCCGAGTTCGCGAACACCCAAGTTAAGATTTTGAGCATCAATAAAAGCGTAGTTGTTGGGTTTCCCCTGCATAACACCATAATATCAGACCTTGACTTAGCCTGCAGGTGCGAGTAGTTTGGGAGGCGGGAGGTCACATGGCAGAAATTCGCAAACTCGAAGAAGCTTTGCTCAAAGACGAGCGTGGGTGTGTGCGAGTGGTTCCTGTCGGAGCGTTTGTGGATCTTAAGCCGGATGCTTGTAACAGGGAATGGATGCGCACGACTTTTCTGGGGCAAGACGGGCCGTACCAGATTTCTTGGATTGGCCAATGGCCCTGCGGACGTGTTTCCATTTACCTCAAACTGCCCGGTCGCGAGCCCGGTGCCCACGCCAGCGACTTTCGTTTCTCTCACTACAGTTAACTCTAGAGGACCGCGACGAAGGATCGCGGTCCTTCGTCTTTTCCCAGCCATTTGCCATTTTTTGAGATTCCTGCTAACATCGCCAAATGCCAATAACACAATCTGCTAAGAAGGCTATGCGCTCGAGCGCTCGTAAGCGTGTCTCAAACCTCATCCGCAAGGACGCTATGAAGGAGGCCGTTAAGAGCTACCGCGCCCTCATTGCCGCGAAGAAAATGGATGACGCCAAGAAGGCTCTCCCAGGCCTCTACCAAGCCATCGACAAGGCTGCTAAGAAGGGCGTCATTAAGCCCAACACTGCCTCACGGCGCAAGTCACGTTTGAGTCGCTTGATCGTTTCTTAACTATAGATACTATGACAAAGGAGGAGCTCGATCTCCTATATAGAGAGCAGTTTGGGGCCCTTTATCGTTTCGTACTTTTCAAAGTGCGACACGTGCAAACAGCCGAGGACATTGCCCAAACTGTTTTCGTGCGTGCCCTTGAGGCATTGCCCAAGTATAAACGCACGGAGGCTCCGGCTTCGGCCTGGCTCTTTACCATCGCGCGTAACTTGTGCATCGATCACTATAAGAAGCACAGTTCAATAACGCCGGGCGATGAAACAGGCTTCTTCTCGGAGATTGCCGATGCGCGAGCGAGTGCCACGCAAAGTGCCGCGGATCGCGAGCGCAAACAGGCACTTGCTGTCGCGGTAAGTGAATTGAGTGAGAGCGAGCAAGAGTTTGTGACTCTCTACCACATTGAGGAGAAGTCATACCAGGAGGTGAGCGCCATAATGGGTAAGAGTGAGGAGGCCTTACGAGCCGTCAACCACAGAGCCAAGAAAAGTTTGAAAACGAAGTTGAAAAAATATTACGATGACACAAAAGAATAACTACAACCCCGTAGTGATACGAAGCACTACTACAGGGTACAATTTAGAACAAGACCTGCACTCGCTTAAAATCCAGCTCGCCCCGCGAAGCTTTAGCGAAGTTGGGGTCACGACCGCGCCGGTTGTTCGTTACTCATATATAGAGTCGTTCCGCATGCATATCCTCTCGTACGCCCCTCTGGCTATAATGGCTTTGCTGATTGTGTTCGTTGGTTTTAAGGGCCTCCCCGCAGACGGCTCTGATGAGCTTGCGATGCTTGACGCTTGGAGCACGGACGAGAGTAGTGCTTTGACCGAAATGAGCTTTGACGAGGAGCTTTCGGCATCGGACCTAGAGCTTGACTTTATGGATCAAGACATTAATAATTAACATTAAGTAAGCTAATAACAAATTATGAAATCAATCAAATATATTGTAGCCGCAAGCGCAGTGATGTTCGCTCTAGCCCCGATGGCTTTTGCCCAAGGTGTTACAGCAACAGCCGGTGTGAGTGCTGACGCTGATGCGAAAGTAATCGCACCGGTCGGTTTGCGTGCCGATGTCCGCGCTGATATCAAGGACACTCGCGAAGCCAAACAAGTTAAGAAGCAAGAAAATAGGCAAGAGGTTAAAACCACCATCCAGGAAAATAGAAAAGAAATAAAAGAGCAAGTTCTAGAAAATAAAAATGAGATTAAGACTACGGTTAAGGAAAACCGCAAGGATCTGGAGGCTAAGCGCGACACCCTTAAGAGGCAGGTCACTGACAAGCGCATGCAACTTGTGGCCAAATTCGCCACCCAGCAAACTCGTATCCACCAAGCCGCCATTAAGCGTTTGACCAAGCTTGGCGACCGCATCGACTCACGCATTGCCAAGAGCGAAGCCGAAAAGGGGGTGACTCTTGCCGAGGCTAAAGCCAATATGGCGATAGCTCGCGCCGATATTGCTGCCGCCAAAACTTACCTAAACGGTATCGCCGCTCAAGTAACTGTTATCACCAGCGCTTCGACTACCCCTCAAGTTGCCCTCCAGAGTGTCAAAGATTTGTTCGCCAAATCTCGAACCAATCTCAAGACCGCCCAGCAAGCCCTCGTTGACGTAATCTCGAGCATCAAACTCGGCTTGGGTATGAAACTTGAAGCCACGACCACTGCTGAAGTAGAGAACGACTAAACTAAGACTCGTTCCGAAAACAAAAAACACCAGAAATGGTGTTTTTTGTTATTGTGCTCCCAGCAGGAATCGAACCTGCATTTCATCCTTCGCAGGGATGTGTCCTATCCATTGAACGACGGGAGCATGCTCGCTATCCTAGCATTTTATCCTTAATTGCGTAAGCCAGGGCGATAAGTTCGTTTTTGAGCTGGTTGTCGTAGTACCTGATCATCGAAATGCCCATAAAGTTTTTGCGGAAGCGCTTGTTTCGACTGCGTTTCTTAATATAAACGGACTGGAATTGGTTTTCGGGAATACCAAGAGTTTTCGCCCAAAAAATCCGTGTAGTTTTAATTGGATGATAGTAATGTAGGTGCAAGCGCACACGAAGTCGGCTCTCGTCGATAGAGTAGTGGGAGCGTAGCATTTTGATGAACAATTTTGAAAGTTCAGGATCTGTATTTGCAAAACTTATGCCAGACTGTTTTTCAGTCTTGGCGCCTTCCGCCCAGTAGAGCATTGCCAGGACTGCCATTTGCAGGTGTTTGTCGTCAGAGTTTAAAGTTTTTACCAAGCCTGCCACCTTTTTACCTAAAGCCTGTGAACGCTCACTACGCTGTTGTTCGAAGTGAGTTTGCGATGCCTTACGCGCTTTCTCAAGTTGAGCGACACGTACGTGTTCCGGTCTTGGATATTTGCTCCTCAACCAGTCACTCAAAGTGCCTTTGGCCACTCCTATGGCCTTGCCGATTTCTTCGTAAGTCTTGCCTTGCTTCCAAAGTGCAATGGCTTTCACTTTTGTTTCTTGGCCGTGTCTCTTGTAAGTTCGAACTTTGACCATACTTAATTGAAAGTATATCAAGGTTCGATTAGTGATACAAACCCTTAGAATCCCAAGTAGTGGATGAGGCCTTCGGCGAAGGAGGGTTCGTGGTACTTCTCGTCTAGGTGGTCGAGGAGGAATTGGCGGATGTGGTCGGCCGACATTCCGCTTTCTAAGTAAAGATGCACATCACGCAGGAGGGGGCTCTTAATGTCGAGCACCAGCACTTGCGGGTCGCTCTCTTCATCTATGGAGAAGGCCTTAAGCTGGCTGTATGGATGAAAGTGTGAGCCGATGCGCACGCCGTTGCCGGTGAGCTCTACACGTATAACGCGCGGTCGCCTTGCCCCATGGAGCATCAGGGTAAGAGTACCCACAATCATCACACCGCCGAAGAGGCCATTGCCGAAAAGCCAAGCGAGTATGGCGATGGTGAAGCCCACCACACCCACAATCCAGTACCAATCATCCGTCTTCTCGTTATAAGCGTGCTCGGGTGTATCCCAACTAATAGGTTCTCTCGTCATCCTCTTAATTGTAACATAATGTGCTAATATGCGCGCAACACTACACAAGGAGTATGCGTAAGCTAGTACTAATTGCCCTGCCAGCCATTGCTATAGGCATGTTTTTAGTGGTAAGGGCGAGACAAGAGCCCGCCCCCACCGGCCTGCTTTATAGCTCCAAAACTAAGGCCGAGCCGGCGGTAGATGACAGCGTGAGCATTTTGAACTTTGGTGACATGATGTTTGATCGTAATGTGCGCAAGCGAATGCAAAATGGACTTGACCCCTTCGCCTCATTGCGAGGAACTTTTGATGACCTATTGCCTGGAGTAGATTTTGTGGTGGCCAATCTTGAGGGGCCGATTGTAGAGATGGATAGGAAGAAGTGTCAGCAGAAGGCCTACAACTTTCAATTTGCCTCAACCACGCCTGCGCTCTTGCGCGGGGCAGGTATCAACATGGTTAACTTAGCCAACAACCACTCTTTCGATTGTTACCAACACGGGGTTGCTAGCACAACAGAGTATTTGGACGCGGCAGGCGTGGGCTACTTCGGCGGAGAGTCGCTCGAGACAAGGTACTTGGTAAAGAGTGTGGGCGACAAGAGCGTGGCCTTTGTGGGTATCGACCAAACCATACGACCAACTAAGGTTAAAGATTTTTACCCTCTGATGAAGGAGCTTAAAAGCGCGAACGACTATGTGATTGTAAATATCCATTGGGGTAATGAATATGAGGTCAAAGAGTCGAAGGTCCAAAACGATATCGCTCACAATCTTATCGACAACGGAGTGGACGTGGTCTTCGGCCATCATCCGCATGTCATCCAACCGGTGGAGGTGTATAAGGGCAAAGCCATCTTCTACTCTCTCGGCAATCTCATTTTCGACCAGATAGACCCCGGGACTAATCAGGGTATCGGGGCGGGGGTGGTGCTCGAGGCCTCAAGCACAAGTGCGTACGTCTTCCCCTACACCATCGACAACTCCGAACCCAAGATGCTTTCGCCCGAAGAGTCGCTCGCCTTCTGCAAAGAATATCTCAAAGACATCGCCTCAAGCACTGGGTGTACGTTTTTGATAGAACAACGAAGTTTGGTAGAATAGCAGTACTTACAAATATGACACCAAAGAATACAATTTGCCTCTGGTTTGATAAGGATGCGGAAAGCGCGGCTAGCTTTTACGCCGCGACTTTTCCCGATAGTAAAGTGGGCGCTGTTTTTCATGCGCCCAGCGACTTCCCAGGTGGTAAGGCAGGCGATGTGCTAACTGTAGAGTTCACTGTCTGCGGAGTTCCCTGCATAGGCCTCAATGGTGGCCCTGCGTTTAAACAAAGTGAGTCATTTTCGTTTCAGATTGCAACAGATAATCAGGAAGAGACAGATCGCTATTGGGACGCCATCGTGGGTAATGGCGGCAAGGAGAGTGATTGCGGTTGGTGCAAGGACCGATGGGGAGTATCTTGGCAAATCACCCCACGCACACTCACCGAAGCCCTCGCAGGTGGTGGCCCTGAAGCCAAGCGCGCCTTCGATGCAATGATGACAATGCGTAAAATCAACGTCGCCGCCATCGACGCCGCCCGCCAGGGTTAAATATTTTTTAGTAAAATATTTCTTTCTAATTCTACCCTCTCATCTCTTAATATAAAACCATTTTCATCTCTCACCGGCATATTTATCCACAAATTAGTAATTTTTGCTGACCACAATTTTTGAACACTTCCTGCTCTATAATAATCTAAAGCAATTTTTTGTTCCCCCTCCTTTGCCCTAGAAGAGTTAGTAATCTCCAATCCAACTTCCAATTCTTTTCCATCAAGTATATGACCACCTTCACATTTTATATAAACCCCACCCACTTCTCTCCTATCAAATAAAACCCCAAATAACTGCCCTGTTCTTAATATATTTTGAGAATGTAAAGCTTCGACATTTGAACCCCAATATATATTTTCAAGTTTTTCATCATAGTAAAATCTAACAGGACTATTATGGGGTGAACCGTCTGCATTTGTGGTAGCAAGTGCAATATGCTTACTTGTATAAATTAATTCTTTTGCTCTATTTATTTTTAATTCTAAGTTTTTCATTTTGCGGAGGGGGTGAGATTCGAACTCACGGTCCCCTTGCGGAGACTCCTGATTTCAAGTCAGGTGCATTAGACCACTCTGCCACCCCTCCTGCGTATATTGTCCAACAGAGCTAAACTACCACATTTGCGCCCTATTTTCTATCGTATAGAATGAGATAACCTCAAAGGGATTCGAACTTTATGAAATACTACTTATCATCATACCGGCTCGGAAACGAGACTGAAAAACTAAGGGCTCTAGCTGTGAAAGGCAAAATTGGTTATATCCCTAATGCGCGGGACTATACAGGTGCTGATCTGGAGAAGAAAGCCGCGCGCATTACGAATGATATTGATTCGCTTCGCGAGCTAGGTTTAGGGGTTGAGTTGGTAGATCTTCGAGATTATTTTGGGAAGCAAGAAGAATTGAAAAAGAAGCTCGAAGAGCTTGGCGCGATCTTCATTAGTGGAGGTAATGTCTTTGTCTTACGACAAGCAATGAAGCTAAGTGGCCTAGATGAGATTTTGAAAGAGCTTCGAGATACAGATTTTCTCTACGCTGGTTATAGCGCCGCTGGCTGTGTCCTTGCACAGAGTCTTAAAGGAATGGATATTGTTGATCCGCTTGATACTCCGTATGAGGGACAAAAGGAAATTATATGGGAAGGTTTAGGCTTTGTGGATTTTAGATTTATGCCGCACTGGGATTCTAACCATCCTGAATCCGCAGACATTGAAAAAGAAATCACTTATTGTAAAGAAAACAACATTCCTTACAAAGCCGTGAGGGATGGTGAAGTAATTATTCTAGAGTAGACATGACATTATTTATTTCAGTAACTATAGTCCTGGCGATAGCGCTATTTCTAGCAGTAGCGAAAATTTTGGTGTGGATAGAAAAATTATTCAAAATTGAGAATCCAACATATAAAAACGCCCTTAAGACTTTAATTTTTTATGGTATCGCCAGTGTTGTCGTTGGATTAATTGTCAGTGTTATAAACACAGGTTATCTGTCTGACATTTTAGTTACTGTTGGATCATTTTTTGTTTTCCACTATTTTCTCAAAAAGTATCATCTTAGCTCTTGGAAAAAGTCTTTGGGGATTTATGTTGTGTTTGGAATAAGTAGCATTATTATTGCTTTTATTATTGTAATACCTACCCGCCTCTTCATAGTAGAACCTTTTGTCGTAAGCGGGGACGCGATGAGTCCTACATACAATGATGGCGACTATCTTTTGATAAATAAAATTGATGATTCATTCGAACGAGGTGATGTGATAGTATTTCGTCATACCAAAAACCAAAATCAGTTTTTGATTGAAAGAATAGCCTATGTGCTATCTGAGGATGAATATTTTGTTTTGGGCGATAATAGACTCAAGAGTCTCGATTCTCGTAGCTTTGGGCCAATTAGCAGATCAAGCATTGAAGGAAAGGTGTTTTATAAGGTTTCCGGTATTTAATTATATCTAAAATGACTATTGCAAAAAATCGATGGATTACTAAGAAGAATATCGCGGTCGCCGTTGCTCTACTACTCTTGGCCTCTTTGGTGGGGGCAGTCTTTCAGCCAGGTTGGTCAATTTTTCAATCCAATAATAAACCTCTTTTCTCCACCTATGAGAGTGATTCTGTTAAAAACTGTTCTAAGGGTGCTCCTAAGGCCTATTGTATTTGCATTGAAAATTACTTGTTTGAAAACTATTCTATAGAGGAATTAAATAATCTCACGTCAGAGGAAGTACGGAATGCTGGCTATGCGTGTATAACTGAGGATCAGGAACGTACAGCTACCATAAACAAATGTGGTGCAGATGGAGTCTCAAAGCAAGAGTGTTTATGCATATTTGATTACTTTGCAGAGAGAACAACTCTTGCTCAAAGACTTGATCGTGAGTATATGAGAACCGAACAAGCAACTTAAATAATGGATGAGGCACTTGATCTTTGTTCTCCACTGTAAAAATCTATTTTGACCAATTGTAGTTCATGCGCCCACCACCATCCCCGCAAATTGTCATTACCTCTTTTGGACATACGACCACTGCTCGGCTACGCGCGGTTGTATTCCAAAATATCGCCGGGTTGGCAGTCTAGGGCTTTGCAGATTGCTTCGAGGGTTTCAAAGCGGACGGCTTTGGCTCTCCCGTTTTTGAGGATGGATATGTTGGCTATATTATAAACATCGTAAGTTTGCACTTCGTACACCGTCTTGGTATAGTGATAACTATGAGTACTAAATACGCATCTATTATTA
>DATDSR010000060.1:0-20772 GCA_036517855.1 Minisyncoccota bacterium
CCAAAAGATTGACCAAGATAAGCGCGAGAATCCGAGTGAGGGGGTGCTTGTAAACGATGTGCCGATAAGCCAGCGGTCCCACCGCCAAGTGGCGGAGCGACCGCAGAAATCCCGGCGGTGAAACCGCTGTATAGGCCAGAACCAACACCGAGTGTTGCCCCAACTCCCACGGCGCCAATGCCGATTATCGCTCCCAGATTGGTTGTTCCTCCACCACCGCCCGCGGTCCCGGCGGTTAAATCGCTGGAGAACACAGCGGTTCCACCGCTTGATAGCGGAGTAACCGCTCCGGGGACAGTGATTCACGAGCAAAAGATGGTCGCTCCGGTAAACGTACAACCGACCACCACTGATATTTCACACGTAGTGATGGACCCACGAGTGAAGCTTGTCCCAGAGGATGTGAAGCAGCGCATTAATTCTGACCCCTATAAGGAACCCATCACATGATGGTAAATGTGCAATGGTAAATGTTGGGTGGGGATGGTAAAACTTAAATGTTAAATGGTAAATGTAGATACAGAAAGAGGAAAGAGTAAAGACATTAAGATTAGAAGCTATGAATTCAGTGTTGAGTTGGTCAGATTCATACGTTCATTGCCACGAGAGATACAGTTCAACCCTATAATCAACCAGCTAATCCGTTGTGGGACAAGCATTGGGGCAAATATTGCCGAAGCCCAAGGGGCACATACGCGCAAAGATTTTGGCAACTTTTACGACATCGCCCTTAAATCAGGGCGAGAAACTATATATTGGCTAACCCTCTGTACGGATGGCCTTGGGCTAAATCAGCCGCAAGTTGCTATACTTAACAAAGAAGCGGAAGAGCTCTCGCGCATGATTGGCGCCGGCCTCATTTCTCTTCGGAAACAATGAATCTACCTTTACCATTTACGATTTACCATTCTTGTAACATTTACCATTTACCATTTCACATGCTTTATGGTTTTTAAAGTTCCGCAATTTATAGAGGTTGAAGACAAAATCTTTGGGCCGCTTACTTTTAAGCAGTTTGTATACCTGGTGGGTGGGGCGGGGGCGGCTTTTCTCTTTTGGACATTTCTGCCCCACTTTATCGCCATATTCCCCATTGCGTTCTTTGCAGGTTTGGCCCTGGCCCTCGCTTTCTACAAGGTCAACAACCGGCCATTTGTTATACTGCTTGAGGCGTATGTAAGTTACTACCTAAATGGCAAGTTGTATCTGTGGCGGAAAGATCAAAAGCCAAAGGTTCCCGCCAAAGGCGGGTCCGCCTATGGCGGAAAGATTAAAGACAGGCCAAACATAGCGGTGCCGGTGCTCTCGGGAGACAAGTTACGCGATTTGGCTTGGAGTTTAGATGTGAATGAGAATGTGCAATCGTAAATGTTAAATGGTAAATGTAAATAAATAAGATGGCCAAAAGTGTTCAAGAATTCATCCCGATAGAAGAGATACGCGATGGCGTGATAATTATTAAAGGTGGGCAGTTGCGCTCTATCTTGCTTGCTTCATCCATAAACTTTGACCTTAAGAGCGCGGATGAGCAGACGGCCATCTTGCAGCAGTATCAAGCCTTCTTAAACTCCCTCGACTTTCAAGTGCAGTTCTTCATCCAATCGCGCAAGCTCAACATCAGGCCATACCTGGCTATCCTTGAGGCTAGGTACAAAGACCAGACAAACGATTTGATTAAAATCCAGACGCGCGAGTACATCGAGTTCATAAAGTCAGTGACCGAACAAACAAACGTAATGACCAAATCATTCTTCATCATAATCCCCTTCGCACCAGCCGTGTTTGGCAGTAAGAAGGGGGGCGGGATTCTCTCCTCTTTGTTCCCCAGTAAGAAGGGGAGCTCCCAAGCCGCCCAAGATGAGATGGAGAAGTTTGAGGAGAACCGCTCGCAAATGGAACAGCGCAAATCAATCGTAGTTCAAGGCCTTGCCCGCATCGGCATCCGCACTGTGAGCCTAGGCACTGAAGAGCTGGTCGAGCTCTTTTATAAAATCTTCAATCCGGGCGACTCTAAAGTGCCCGCTTTGCAAAAGTAAATGTTAAATCGTAAATGGTAAATGTAATATGAGCTTATTTGGCAAAAAGAAGGAGGACCCCAAGGCTGACTTAACAGCTATTTTGCCGGCCGAAATCTATCAGGCTGGGGTGATGGAATTGCGGGACATCATTGCTCCGGCGGCTCTTAAAGTAAATCCGAAAAGTTTGTCGCTCGGGTCTAAAATGGCTCGAACATATTTTGTTATTTCATATCCGCGCTTCTTAACACAAGGTTGGTTTGGCCCAATCATTAATTTGGACCGTATTTTTGACGTATCTATTTTCATTCATCCTATAGAGACTGGCAAAATCCTACGCACTTTGCAAAAGAAAGTGGCCGAGGTCCAAAGTCAAATCAGCGTGCGCGAGGAGAAGGGTTTGGTGCGCGACCCGATGCTCGATGTGGCCTACCAAGACATCGAGGAACTGCGCGACCAACTCCAGCAAGCCACCGAGAAGCTCTTCGATGTGGCTATGTATATCACACTCTATGGCGAGAGCGAGGATGATCTCGACAAAGCCGAGAACGAGGTCCGCTCAATCCTCGACTCCAAACTAGTCTACATCAAGCCAGCTCTATTCCAACAAGAAGAGGGTTTCAAATCAGTTCTGCCTATCGCCACAGACTTGCTTGCAGTTAACACCAAGCTCAATTCCACACCTCTTTCAACAATTTTCCCCTTCACATCATTCGATCTTACAAGTGACAAGGGCATCTTGTATGGGATGAACAGGCACAACTCATCTCTTGTTTTGTTTGACCGCTTCGCTATGGAGAATTACAACTCTGTTATCTTCGCCCAAGCGGGCTCCGGCAAGTCATATCTTACCAAGCTCGAGATTCTGCGGAGTTTGATGTTTGATACCGATGTTATTGTGATAGACCCCGAACGCGAGTACGAGCCTCTCTCGGGTGCGATGGGTGGCCGTTACTTCAACATCTCGCTCACATCCGAGCATCACATGAACCCATTTGACCTACCCATTCCAGGTCCCGACGAATCGGGAGCTGATATTTTGCGCAACAACATCATAAGCTTAGTAGGACTCTTTCGCATAATGCTTGGCGGTCTCTCGCCCGAGGAGGACGCTGTGCTCGATAACGCCATCAAAGAGACTTATGCTCTTAAAGATATCGGACCAGAGTCCGACTTTTCGAAAATCGAGCCGCCACTCTTGTCGGATCTTGAGCTTGTGCTCGCGGGTATGGAGGGTGGCGAATCAATCGCCCAGCGATTATACAAATATACCAAAGGCTCGTGGGCAGGCTTTATGAATAAGCCCACCAACGTCGATATCAATAAGAAGTTTGTCGTCTTCTCGGTGCGAGATATGGAGGACGACCTCAAGCCTATCGCTATGTACATTGTGATGCACCACATTTGGAACATTGTGCGCAAAATCCGCAAGAAGCGAGTGCTTGTAATTGATGAAGCCTGGTGGATGATGAAGAGCGACGACACAGCCTCGTTCTTATTTGGACTAGCGAAAAGAGGGAGAAAATATTTCTTGGGCATCACCACCATCACTCAAGACGTAGGCGACTTCCTTAAGAGCCCCTACGGCGTGCCGGTTATCACTAACTCGAGCATCCAGATTCTACTTAAACAATCTCCAGCAACAATCGATATCGTGCAAAGAACATTTAATCTAACCGATGAGGAAAAATATTTGCTTCTAGAATCCAGTGTGGGGGAGGGCATCTTCTTCGCTGGTCTTAAGCACGTAGCCTTGCGTGTAATCGCCTCGTATGTGGAAGACCAAATCATCACCAGCGATCCGTCACAGCTCCTTGCTATCAAAGCGGCCAAAGACGAATTCCGCTCCAGCCAAGTTTAAGCTATGTCAACCGCGGATAACCTTAAAACTGCCAAAGCCGGAGCCAAGGCGGCTAAGGCCGCGGCCACTGACATTACTAAGGGCCTATCCATAGGCAAAGCTCTGTTTGAGGGCTCTGGCTCCAAAATTGGTAACGGGACAGCTTTTTTGATGTGCGCGATTGCCCTTACTGTAGACGTTCTCGCTCTGCTCGCCTTAATACCACTCGTTGGTTGGATACTAGGCCCACTCATCTACATCCTTGGTTTAGGTATCTTTGGCTTGTGGTTCAAAACGGTGGGTGCGAATTTCTTTAGCGCGCGCGCCACGGTTTCTAAGGGCATATCAGCGGTCTTGGAAATCATTCCTGAGATAAGCGCTATCATCCCCGGCACAACGATCAACGTGGTTGTAGCTATTGTTATAGTGCGCATGGAGGAATACGCAACCAAAGAGGCGGGCAAGGGTGAAAAGGGCAAACCCGAGGGAGTCAAAACCCAAACAACAAGTGGCCCAGACACAGGGGTTAAATCTCCAAAGCGCGCCCCCGAGACGCAGGGACTCGACAAGAACCCTGATAATACTGCTTACCAAGCATCCAGAAACTCTTTAGACAAAAACCCAGATAATACAGCCCTGGAAGGGTTACGAAACGCTAAGGTAAATACCGCAAGTAGCCGACGGACTAATCCACTAGAGGAAGCGGCGT
Source organism: Minisyncoccota bacterium (assembly GCA_036517855.1). Taxonomy (GTDB): domain Bacteria; phylum Patescibacteriota; class Minisyncoccia; order Phycocordibacterales; family DATDSR01; genus DATDSR01. Next base: position 4,565 of record DATDSR010000060.1, read on the forward strand.
AGTGGTTTTGTATAGTGTACAATTAAGGATAATGGCGGAAGTGAAAAAGTATGTTTTGTACAGCCTGTTACTCGCACTTGTTTTTGTGAGTGGCAACTTGGCCCAAGCTCAGGGCATGCCCGGGTCTGATGGTTTAAATATGCAAGTCAGCCCTTCAGCACCGGCTCCAAACAGTCAGGTCAGTTTTGCTCTCACCAACTATTCTATCAACCTCCAGACCTCCGATATTCGTTGGCTTGTAAATGGCAAGCAAGCCTCACGTGGGGCGGGCTTCACAAGCTTCACTACCGTTACCGGAGCGCCCGGTTCAGTACTGACTATTTCGGTAATTGTCACAACCACAGACGGTCAAACTCTCACCAAAGAGATTACTCTGCGCCCCGCCTTGCTCGATCTAATCTGGCAAGCGGATTCTGCCGTACCTCCACTCTATCGAGGCAAGGCTCTGCCCACAACCAAAAACTTAGTCAAGTTTGTGGCTATCCCTCACTTTGTGAATGCCGGGGTCGAGATCGACCAGAGCAAATTAGTTTACCAGTGGAGTCTAGAGTTTGACCCAACACCTACTGGCTCTGGTCTGGGCAAAAATACTTTCAGCACAAAAATCGTCGATCTGATAGGCGAAACTCGGGTGGGTGTTAAGGTATCAACTCTTGATGGCTCAATTGTGGCAAGCAAGAGTCTGGCCGTTTCACCATTCAACCCTTTAGTAAGCCTTGTGCGCATAGACGACCTCGAGGGGCCCGACCTCGCCCATCCACTTTCGGGCAATTACGACCTCACTGGTCCCGAGGTAACCTTGCGAACAGTGGGTTACTACTTCCCTAAAAGTCACGTCACCAAACCCGGTCTCAAATATAGCTTTGCGGTAAACGGCAAGCCCGCGATGGCAAGCGAGGTTGCGCCCGCTCTACTCACCTTGCGACAGGGCCCGGGGACGGGCTCGGGGCAGGCAGCTCTGTCAGCTGCGATTAACGACTCCTTCGACAGCATGATTAGCGCTGTGCGAAGTATCACACTCACATTTGGCAGTAACTCGTTACAATAATTATGAAGCGGTTAATTATTATCATCGGAGTGATTGTTCTGGTTGGGGCTATTGTGGCATATTTTGCATTAAACAAAGACGTGTCTGCGCCTATCTCTGATGGGGAAACTACCAACATCTTCCCCAGCCAAACAGGGCCACTTGAATTCCCAAATCAAACTGGGGCAAACACGGCAACATTGCCAAACAACACTAACAATCAGACACTACCTGTCACAATAAGTAGCACAGGCATCACTGGCATATCAGAGAACGCCACAAACACAACCTTCGTCAGTGAAACAAAAAGTCTTAAGCGTATATCAGATGCAAGAGTGACAAGTGGACAGATTACTGTGGGCACGGTTAAGGGTCTGGACATTTTTGTCCGTTATATGGAGGCGGGCACTGGACACGTGTACGACTCGAGGCCAGTGGGGGACGCAAAGGAGCGCGTCGCGGGGGTCACTATCCCTCGAGTGGCCGAAACCTACTGGGGCAACAAAGGTCAGTCAGCGCTCTTGCGTTACTTTAACGAAACCGGTGGAGCAATTAAAAATTATTTGGTCAGGTTCGGAGCAGGGGCGACAAGCACCGACAAGCTCACTGGCACATTTATTTCGGACAACATCACGGATGTGGCGGTGGCTCCTGTGGGTGAGGAACATATTGAGTGCCCGGCCTACTTAACAAAGAGCCTAACCAAGAGCTCAAACAACGACCCGAAAGAAGTCCACAAGCTTCAGCAGTTCTTGATTGATGTTGAAAACACAAGCACACTTGCTCAAACTGGCCTCTTTGACGCCGACACGCTCGTGGCTGTCAAAGCCTTTCAAACCAAATACAACATAGAGGCAACCGGTAACGTTGGGCCAATGACTAGAGCTAAAATCAACTCTATCTACTGTGCCAAGGTGGGCGGCCAAGTAACAGGCAGCCGGCTTGCTTACGTTGTTACTGATGGCACCGGCGCAAAGATCGTCTCGAGCGATTTCGATGATAAAGTTGCAACAAATAGATTTTCCTCTGTGCTTAGCGAGTGGAGGCTGCTTTGGCCACACAAGGATTCGCTCGCCATAGTGACAGCCCCTTCGAGCGAGGTGGCCGGCTATGCGTACCAGCTTGTGGGGTCTACCCTTAAACCTCTCGTGTGGGAAGTGCGGGGATTGACCGTACTTGTCTCGCCCAAACTTGACCGGGTTATTTATTCACAATCTGCTTTGCGTGGCCTGCGAACTTTGGTCAAAAATTTGAGTGATGGTAGCACGCGCGACTTCCCCCTCATTACTTTGCCTCAAGATAAGTGCGCGTGGAGCAAAATAAATTCAAATGTTGTCTACTGCGCCGCACCCACTGCCACACTCGGTGGGGGGTACCCAGACCTGTGGTACCAATCCCAAGTCTCCCTTAATGACAACATCTACTCTGTCAATTTAGATACGGACACTGTCACCCTCCTTTACTCTGCCTCTGTCGAAGACGCAATCTCTGGAGACAATATCTCTCACGCTCCTGATGTTGAAAATTTAATAGTGGCCGAAGACGACTCCTACCTCTTCTTCAAAAACAAAAAAGACGGCTACCTGTATCAGCTCCCCATCACTGGGTTAGAGGTGCAGTAACAAGCTGCTTGGCTTTGTGGCGGACTACAAGTTCGTGGGCGATTTGGAAGAGGTTGGAGGTTAGCCAATAGAGTGCCACCACGGCGGGGAAGCCCATTGAGATAACTGCCACGAAGACAGGCATAACGTAGCGCATGTTGGTACTCATCGAACGGCCAAGCTCATCACTGAAGCTTGGTTTACCGTCGGCAGGATTGTGCTTGGGTGCGGGCGGTAGGGAGAGGGTAATTTGGAAGTATTGGCTCGCCCCCACAATCAAAGCGAGCCAAACGCTCTTGGCCGAGAGGTCAAGGAAACCAAGGAATAGCGAGTTGATGTTGGCCGGGAGATGGACGAAAGAATATAAGACTTCTGTTTTAAATGGTATACCATCAGTGAAGACCCAAAAGAGCGCGAGGAGAATTGGTATCTGTATTAAGATAAGGGCGAAGCCAGCGAAGGGGTTGATACCGTGCTCCTTGTAGAGTGCTAACATCTGTTTGGTTTGCTCCTCTTTGTTGTCCTTATGCTTCTCGCGGATGCCCTTGAGATCTTTCTCCACCAACTTCATCTTCCTTTGGGTGGTGATTTGCTTGTGAGTAAGAGGCAGGAGGATAAACTTGACTATCAAAGTAAGGACGATAACAGCAATGCCGATGTCGGCACCCGGCACGAAGCTCGTAATGAACACCAGGGCGTTAAGGAGAGGCTGGTAGAGTATTGTGTGGAAGATGGTAGAAATCATAAATTTTGCGCCGTAAGTCTACGTATGATAGCAGAGTATCAGCCTTTTTAATATACAGACGGTAGCTACCGATGGGCAACAGAGCATCGAGCTCGCGGCAAATTGCCCGGGCTCGACGTTTGAGTAAATTGCGTGTAACCGCCTTTGGAGCGGCCGCCTTGGGGACAACGATGATAAACCTAGACCGCAAGCCTTTTGCGCCCTTTGAGTCTCCTCCGTTTTATCGTAGCTCGGCCCCCTGCACTGCGGGCACGTTTGCGAAAACCGTGACTTTTCTTACGTTTCCGGGTCTTTGGTTGATATGTTACTGACATGGCGACATATTAACACCCAGTCCACTCTTTATCAACAGGGTGCAAGCCTTCACTAAGATTTGCGCTTTGCCCTCCACACGCCTATAATCTCTTCGATGCTTGCGACAGATTCAAAAACGCTCTGGGACACGACACTCTCCCACATCGAACTTGGCGTTTCAAAGGCAAATTTCATCACCTGGTTTAAAAACACGGCTATTCATAAGCTGGATGGGGGAGTAGTTTACCTAACTGTACCCAATCCTTTTGTGCGTGACTGGTTACAAAACAAGTACCACTCCTTAATTTTAAAGATTCTGCGCGAGAATTTGGAGGGCGTGCGTTGTGTTGAGTACGTTATCAATAAGCACAGCGTAGAGAGAGCGACGACAGACCGACCGGCTTCGGCCTCTGTATCAATGTCTGGACAACTAGACTTGGGCGACAATATGTACATTAATCGCGAGGACAACTTAAATCCAAAATACACCTTCGATTCATTTGTGGTTGGGGCCTTCAACGAGCTCGCCTACGCCGCGAGCCAGGCGGTTATAAAAAATCCTGGCATAAGTTACAACCCCCTCTTTATTTATGGGGGCACAGGCTTAGGCAAAACCCACCTCATCCAATCTGTGGGCAATCACTTCAAGCGCCTCGACAAAAACAAAAAGGTTTATTATCTTTCCTCTGAAAAATTTGTGGTGGAGTACACAGACGCCGTACGCTCGGGCAAAGCAAATATCTTTAAAGATAAATATCGCAAGTATGATGTGCTCATAATGGACGACATCCAGTTCCTCGCTGGTAAAGACAAGAGTCAAGAGGAGGTGTTCCACCTGTTCAACACTCTCTACGACAACAATAAGCAAATCATCTTTTCCTCAGACAAGCCACCCAAACAAATCTCTGGGATAGAGGATCGTCTCAAATCTCGTTTTGAGGGTGGCATGATCGCCGATATCTCTATACCAGACTACGAATCACGTCTGTCTATACTCAAAGCCAAAGCCCGCGACAGTGAAATTAACCCGCCGGAGGAGATACTTGAGTACGTAGCTTCTGTTATCCAAAGCAACATCCGGGAGCTCGAGGGTATCTTAAACCTAGTGATAGTACAGTCACAACTTAAGAAGCGTGATCTGGGTGTTACAGAGCTCAAGCTTCTTATTAAAAATAGTCTCAAGCCCCAAAAGACAGTCTCCATTAACGAGGTCATCAAAACTATCGCCAACTTCTACAACATCGACGAGCGTGAGTTGTATCAGAAGACCCGCAAAAAGGAGGTGGTTAAGCCACGCCAGGTCGTTATGTACATTTTGCGCGAAGACTTCAACACCTCCTACCCCTACATTGGGCAGAAGCTTGGAGGCCGTGACCACACAACAGTTATCCACGCTTACGAGAAGATAAAAGGTGACTTAACACGGGATAACTTACTCTCACAGGAGGTCGAACAAATCAAAACCCTTTTGTATGGTGGAGTTTAGTGAACTTATGCCAACACTTATCAACACTGATAACAAAATTATTATGAAGACAGAACTCACTAAAACCACTTTCCCACATATCCACAGTGATAGTATTAGAAGTAGTAGTATTATCTTTAAATAAATAATAAATACATAGACCATGAAGTTTGAATGTATAAAAGATAGGTTACAAAGAGCAGTGGGGCTCGCCGAACGTGCCACAGGTAAGAAGTTACCCCTAGCAATTCTCGGCAAGATTTTAATTGAAACAAGAGAGAAGGAAGTAATAGTTAGCGCGACTAATTTAGATCTTGCTGTTGAAGTGACGGTGCCGGCTAAAGTGAGCAAGAAGGGTCAAATAGCTGTCTCGGGTGCACTTATCGAGAGTTACTTAGGTAGCTTACCCCCACAGACCGCGGTAACAGTGGAATTGGTGGGCAATAACCTAAGCTTAACTACCCCAAGCACTTCAGCACTTGTAGCTACGATATCTGCCGAAGATTACCCACACACCAAAGAAGTGGGGAAGAAAGATACTTTGGGTGAAATAACCGCCGAAGCTGGAGAAATCATGTCTGGGTTAAGTGCCGTCACCTTTAGTGCGTCACTCTCAGATATTAAACCAGAACTTGCCGGGGTTTATCTTCACCAAGACGGAGAAGATTTAGTATTTGCTGCCACAGACTCCTTTCGTTTAGCAGAGAAGCGCATTCACAACAAAAATAAGCCAAGTGGCGAGGACGTGGCAGGCATTATAGTGCCCCTACGTAACGCCCAGGAGCTCGCACGAGCTTTGGCTGACACAAGTGGCGCTGTTACGCTAAGTTTTAATAAAAGTGAACTAGGAGTGAAGGCAGATGGTTGGCACTTTCGTTCACGTTTAGTCGAAGGGACCTTTCCTGCGTACAGCGCTCTACTTCCCAAGTCTTTCGCCACTCAAATCGTGAGCCTCAAAGAGGATTTACTGGGGGCTTTGAGGACAACCCATGTGTTTGCTGATCGCTTTCATCAAGTAAGCATAAAGGTTATCCCCGACGACGCACTCTTCGAAATCCAAACTAAGAATCAAGAAGTGGGCGAGAGTACTGTGCGCGTAGATGCCACCATCGAGGGCGACTCGCTTGACATCAACCTTAACGGCCGCTTCCTCCTAGACGGCCTCTCCATCGTTGGGAAAGATAGCGTCACCCTCGGCTTTAACGGCAAGGACAAGCCAATGCTTGTGCGCGGAGTGGGGGACCGTAGTTTCTCATACCTTGTGATGCCCCTTAACAAGTAAGGACCAAACTTTACAAGCACCAAACCGCTCAAACGTGGATTCAGTTTCAAACATACTCAGTCTTCTTAAGAAATTCAAAGTCAAAGACGCCGACATTAAGCAAGCCGTAGCCGAAGTGATTAAAAAAGAGTTTGACGAAGATATCCCCCCCAAAAACATAAGAGTAAGCGCCGGAGTAGCGTATTTAAGTTGCGACAACACCCTCAAAAGCGAAATCGCCCTGCGCAAATCTACCCTCCTCCCTGAAATTAACGCCAAACTGAAACATCCGCTCCTAGATTTGCGTTAATTGCTGGTGCGGAAGGTAACTGTGGCTGTGCCTTGGTTACGGTAGGTGTCGTAGACTACTACTTTGAGGTCGTTGGTTGGCTGGATGTTTTCGAGGGTGCTATGGACGAAGGAGTATGCTAGGTTGGTGGCGCCGGGCAGGGCTTTAATTTTGCTTACAAAGATGCCGTTGACGTAGACCTCCATTGAATCGATGGGGTAGGCGTGCTTGGTAACATTTATAACCACATCAACTCGCGAGTTTGGGTCAACGGTCACGCCGGGGACAGGTGAGACGATGCTTATAACAGGCGAGAGTTCGGGCGTGTGCACGTCGTCAACTTGCGTGGGTTTGGTGCTGGAGGAAACGGCGCCATAGCCATTGGCGGCGGCCCAGAGCCTGACGGGCGTCTCCCAATATGTGTATTGCGGGTCACTCGCCGTGTTTGTGGGGGCCGGCCCGCTTGGGTTAGCTTTGTCTACCCAATGCAGTATCGAGTGTATCTCGCCCATTGGCACCTCTTGGCGCATTTCGGGTGGCGTGTACTCGGTAGCAAGTTTGCCCGAGGCCTTGTCGATGGTGTAGGTTTCGCCCCCTTGCCAGATGCCACGCAAGATTGGTTTGACGTTCGTGTCGTTTAGGTATGTGTAGACCGGGCGAGTAAAGGGCGTGGCCGGCAAGTCCGCGGCAACGGCATCGAAGATCTTGCGCCACATTGGGGCTACCACAAAACCGGCCACATTCTTAACCATAGAGGTGTTGTTGTTGTTGCCCACCCAGATGCCCAAAGTAAGTTCTGGGCTGTACCCGACCGTCCACATATCTTTGTAGTCGTTGGTAGTTCCTGTTTTAACCGCCACATCACGATTGGGGAAGTAGAGAGGTGAGTTCGCCCCATACGAGGGCGCCCGGGCCGCGTTGTCGGAGAGGATGTCACTAATACTTGCCACTATTTGTTCGTCGAGCACACGCAGGCCTCGGTCCGCCACTGGCAGGCTCGAGGTGGCCGTGCCCTCCAGGTAATTACCACCCGAGTCTTGCACCGAGAGAACCGACGAGTGTGGGTGGTACACGCCGCCAGAGGCGAATGTGGCGTAGGCCCCGGTCATTTCAAGAGGTGAAACTTCGCCACCACCAAGCACGAGAGTGAGGCCGTATTGATTGGCGCTGCCCAGGCTCTCGATACCAAGGTCAGCCGCAGTAGCGAGTGAGTCTTTGATGCCCGCCAGATACAACACTTCGATTGAGGGTACGTTGATAGACTGGGCCAAGGCAGAGCGCAAGGTCATTGGTCCGCGGAACTTGCCGTCGTAGTTTGAGGGCGCATAACAATCTCCCGCGTTGCCTTTATCAGCCGTGGCTGTGACGATGGGGCTACAAGTAGTTTGAAATTGGGTGGGCAAGTCAAAGAGTATGGTGTCGGGCGTGTAGCCCTTTTTAAAAGCGGTGGCATACACGAAGGGTTTGAAGGAGGAGCCTGGTTGGCGGTGAGCGAGCGTGACGTTGAAGTTGCCATCATTCTCAATCTCATAATAATCGCGCGAACCCACCATCACGAGGATCTCCCCTGTGTGCGGGTCTTCGGCTACGACACCCATGTTCTTGGCGTTGTAGTTTTTCTCATTAATAGGGGCGAACTCGCCTGCGATCTCTTCGGTCTTCTTTTGCTTCTCCCAATCAAGGGTTGTGATAATCTTCAAACCGCCGCGCGAGATAAGCTCTTGGCCGTACTTCTCTTCAAGCGCGCCCAATACATAAAAAACAAAATGTGGTGCTTTGATAGAGAAATTGTTTTGTGGGAGAAAGGCTACGTTCTCCTTCTTAGCCGCTTCCACTTCTTCGGTCGTGGCGAAGCCGAGCTCTTGCATACGAGTAAGCACCAAGTTCTTGCGGGCCTCGAGCAAATCTTTGTGACTGCCGTAGGGTGAGAAACGGGTTGGCGATTGAGGTAGTGCGGCTAGGTAGGCACTCTCGCCAAGCGTCAGGTCCGAAGAGGGTTTGCCAAAAAAAGCTTGTGACGCTTCTTCAATGCCGTAGATATTGCCTCCGTAGGGCGACTCATTTAAATAGAGCGTGAGGATGTCGTCTTTGCTCATAGCTCGCTCAAGTTTGAGGGCCAGCACTATCTCTTTGAGCTTGCGCGAGAGGCTCCTCTCTTGAGTCAGGATCGTGTTCTTAATAACTTGCTGGGTGATGGTCGAGCCGCCTTGAGTGCCACCACTTGAAACCAAGCTGGTGAGGTTGGCTAGGAAGGCGCGCACAATAGATGTGGGCCTGATGCCAGAGTGGTTGTAGAACTCGCGATCTTCGATGGCCACGGTGGCGTTCTTCACATTGCGACTAATCTCGGAGCTTGTCACGTTAGAGCGGCGCACGTTCTCACCCGAGTTGTACAGGAGCACCGTGCCCGTGCGATCGTAGACCTTAGTCGACTGGATAATCTGTCGCTCATCGAAAGATTTAAAATCCGGTATCTTTAAATTAGCCGCCCAAAGTATCAAAACCCCCGCTAAGAAGACGCCAATGGCGAAAAATAAAGTAACCCACCCCCCAATACTATGCCGATGCCGTTTGTAGTATCCCTTAATAGACATTTGGCCATTTTAACACAAAAACTGCGGGCCCCGACTGCTCGGGGCCCTGTGGTCGCAGTGCCGGCTTATCGCCGGTTACGGCGACTGCGCAGATCGCGTCTGCTCTTGGGGCTCGCCGGGCGCTTTGAGGCTTCGCCCTTGCCGTGCCCGCCAGCGTTGAAGGGCGTTGATCTGGGAGAAATGGGACTGGCGGCCCCATCCCCAATCACGCTATGGATCCGGTCCAGTTCCGCTCCTCCTTCCTCGGCCAAACGGCCGGCACTCGAGAGACCTTCGTCACCACCACTGAAAACCACTTCGACTTCCGGTTTCGACTCCGGTTTTTTGGCCATCGTGTTCTGTCCCCCGATAACTTTTTAGCACACTTGGTCTCTGTCTGCAAATTCTGTTATAGTTGGTTACATGAAGATAGATACTGACCCGGAGAAGATTGAGGAGGTGCTTAGCCGTGGGGTGGAGAATATTTACCCCTCCAAAGACTTCCTAAAGAAGCGGCTTGAAAGTGGCGAACGACTCACTATTTACCACGGGATTGATCCGACGGGTACCACTCTTCACCTTGGACACTCCGTGCCTCTTCGCAAATTGGGCCAATTTCAAAAGTCGGGGCACCACATTATCTTTCTGATAGGTGGATTGACGGCTACAATCGGTGATCCAACAGACAAGCTCGCAGCACGCAAGAAATTAACTCCCGAGCAGGTAGAGCAGAATGCTAGGTTGTATAAGGATCAAGCTTCACGCTTTATTTCTTTCGACGGCGAAAACCCTGCAGAAATGAAAAATAATTATGAGTGGCTTGCGAACATGTCGATGGAAGAAACTTTCACCCTTATGTCTAATGCCACGTATGCCCAAACTATAAAGCGGGATATGTTTCAGAAGAGGATTGAGGAGGGCAAGGATATATACATGCACGAATTTATGTATCCGTTGTTGCAAGGGTACGACTCTGTTGTTATGGATGTTGATGGCGAGGTTGGCGGTAATGACCAGACGTTTAATATGCTTGTTGGACGGGACCTACTAAAGAAATATAAAAACAAAGAAAAATTTGTAGTCTCTGTTAAGCTCCTTGTAGATCCTACTGGCAAGAAGATGGGCAAGACCGAGGGCAATATGGTGGCTTTCACTGACTCGGCCGAGGATGCCTTCGGCAAAGTGATGAGCTGGCCTGACACTCTCATGCCACTTGCCTACGAACTTTGCACGGATCAAGAGATGGGCGGGGAAGGGATGGAGGCCAAGTTTAAATTGGCAGAGTTAATTGTTGGCAGTTATTGGGGTGAAAAGGCGGCGGAAAACGCACGGGCTAATTGGACAGCCACTTTCTCAAAAGGCGAGACACCGGAGAACATCTTAGAGATAAAGGCAGACGAACAAAATTTTCTTTCGGACACTTTAATTGGCCAAGGAATTATTGCTTCCAAGAACGAATGGAGGCGATTGGTGAACGATGGCGCTGTTAGTATGGACGGCGAAAAGATCACCAACCTATTGGCACAAGCAAAAAGCGGCACCTACCGTATTGGCAAACACCGCTTCTTAAAAATTTCAACTAATACCTAGTACCTGCCAACTAGTACCTACTAGGCAGCTTCTTCTTCGTCCTCCTCGGCATCGTCATCGACGGGCGGTACGGCATCGTCATCATCCTCAAGTAGTGCCGGGTCAATTACGTCTTCGCCAGTTTCTATCCCAAATGCTGCTGGATCGTCTCCCATATTTAAGAATGTTAAATTTTAAATGGTAAATGGTAAAACTAATTACTACATCACTTTGTATCAAAGCGGCCAAACATTTTCAATACATTTCTGCGAAAGCTGTGGATATCTAATCTTTCAGCGCGAGACAATGCTGGTGAGAGCCACAGCCATGGCATCATACTCGTCGTCGTGCTTCACAACTTTTTTAACACCCAACAATTTCTTCAACATACTGGCCACATCTTTCTTGGCCGCCTTGCCATAGCCGGTCACGGCCACTTTAACCTCTTGCGGTGTGTACTCACGAGTCTCAAGCCCGAGGCGTTGCGACAGCGCTATCACGGCCCCGCGCACCTCGGCTACCCGCATAGCCGTCTTCTGATTGGTGTTAAAGAAAAGGCGTTCGAGAGCGAGTCTATCTGGCTTCCAAAGTTTAGTCAATGTCTCAAGCCGAGCCATCAATTCGCCTAGTCGTTCATCAAATTCACCAGCCGAAGTCTCCAAACAGTCTGAATGTAGCAAAACAGGTTCTCCATTTCGTGCTTCGGATTTCGTGCTTCGAGTTTCCACGAGTGCCACCCCCATCCGCCCGTATCCAGGGTCAATTCCTAAAACTCTCATTCCATGAGTATATCAAACATTGTGGCCCGTTTGCGCTAATCGGAAACGGGCCAGGGCAGGAGTTCCTCTACCTCTCTTCCCACCAATTGAAGCCACCGACAAGCGGGGTTAGTTCCTTGCTAACCGCCGCGTTTTGTCCGGCAAGAATCGCTGCCCTTTTGATGAGTCGAGCTGGCGCTTTCGCTACACCGAGCTCTTTCACGCCAGAGAACATGTTTAGCCTGACAAACTGGAAACCGCCCGCGACGGGAACGAGGAGAGTATCTCCTTGCGGATCCTCGAAGACGAATCCTCGACAGGCATGTCCTCTGCCAACGTTGCAGAACCGCTCGAAGGCCTCATTGGCAGGCTTTGGCCACGTGCACTCAACCAATCTTAGGTCGAGAAGTTTTGGTTTTGACAACTAGCACCTCTCTTTCCTAAATCAGACTAGCAACAACAAAAGATATGTCAACCATCACTTACTCCGCGTTGTCGGTTACGGTTTTAATGTCGTCGTGATTCTCGAGGAGGTCTATGAGAGCGCCGAGTTTGGGTTGCTCGCTCTCGGGTACGGGGATTTTGGTTGTGGCTTCCCAAGTCATATTGCCTTCGGCATCTTTCTGCCTTGCGAAGGCCCATGTAGTGGCGCCGGGTCCACCAAGCGAGCCGCCGTTGTCGGCTAGGATTCTCTTTATCTCATTCGATGTGCGATTGCGACTATCGGTGATGCCTTCGATCACTAGTGCCACGCCGCCCGGACCGTAGGCTTCGTACAAAACTTCTTCAAAGGCCGCTTGCCCCGAGCCCGTCGAGGGGCTTCCCCGCCCAACCGCTCGCTCGATTACATCAGTAGTCACATTTGCCTTACGCGCCTTCTCAATAGCCGCCCGCAGAGCCGGGCTACTCATATCTCCTCCGGCTAGCCGCGCTTGGATGGTAACGAGTCGCCCCATCATCGAGTAGAGTTTGCTCTTCTTAGCATCTTCGGCCCCCTTCTGGTGCTTTATTTGGCTCCATTTGTTATGCCCACTCATAAACACAATTTACAACAAATGGAATGATAACGCAAAAACAAGAAGGGCCGGCTATTGGCACAATTGTATTTAATGTACCTTGACTATTCTGGATAAATCTATAGTTTTGAGACGGAAACCTTAACAACCACAAACCAGACAAACGGGGTATATCCCCAAACGGAGGGCGGAGATGCACACTCTTCCAGTCACCGCCTTCCGGAGTAAAATCACGGAAGCGGTACAAAGCAACCCAGTTACGATTATCGTAGCTGAAACAGGTGCAGGTAAGTCCACTCAAGTGCCACAGTTCCTTCTCGAAGATGGCTGGCGCTTGGTAGTTACCCAACCTCGACGCTTGGCCGCACGTTCCCTAGCAGAGCGAGTCGCCTTCGAACAAAAGACTCGTCTCGGACACGTCATAGGCTATCGCACCTCACAAGAGCGTCGCGACAGTTCGAAGACACGCGTTCTCTTTTGCACCGATGGTCTCGCCCTCGTGCGAGAGCTCGTTGGCAAAAGTAAACGAGACGTACTCGTCATAGACGAAGTTCACGAGTGGAACCTCAACATCGAGGTGCTCATTGCGTGGGCAAAGCGCGAACTTGCGGGAAAGCCTGACTTCAAGCTCGTAATCATGTCGGCCACAGTCGAAAGCGAACGCTTGAGTGCGTATTTCGACAACGCGCCGATCGTGAACGTGCCAGGTCGTCTTTTCCCAATCGAAGAACGTAAGGCTGGTGGGAGTGTCGTCACAGATGCGGCAGAACTTCTGCGGCAAGGCCACAACGTGCTCGTCTTTCAACCAGGCGAGCGAGAGATCGCGGAGACCATACGCGAGCTTTCAAGATCTGGCATTGAAGCGGAGATACTGCCACTCCACGGAGAACTCACTCCAGAAGAGCAAGGGCGCTGCTTCAAACACTACCCCAAACCCAAGTGCATAGTCGCAACCAACATTGCCCAAACCTCGGTCACCATCGACGATATCGCAGTGGTGGTAGATTCGGGCATGGAGAAAAGGATAGAGACGGTTAGTGGAGTCGAAGGACTTTACATTAAACCGATCTCTTTCGCTGATCGCGATCAGCGCAAAGGAAGGGCGGGCAGAACAAAAGTCGGAATTTACATCGATCACTGCAAGGCCTGGTCTCGACCGGACTATCCGGTGCCAGAGATTCTTCGTCACCGGCTCGATCAGGTAACGTTGCGTCTGGCGCAAGCTGGTCTAGACGCAGAGAAGCTCGACTTCTTCCATCAACCAGACAAAGCGGCTCTTCACGAAGCTAAAAGAGCACTTGTGGCTCTCGGTTGTATGGAGAAGAGCGGAACGGTGACAGCAATCGGAAAGCGCGTTGCCACGATGCCCATCTCGGCTTCGTTCGGTCGCATGATCGTCGAGGCCGATAAATTGGGCGTTGTGGGTGACGTTGCCGCCATTGCCGCCATCCTAGAGCAAGGCGAGGTAACCCAACGCCACAGTCACGCGTGGCTGCGTCTTTGCAATGGGGAATCAGACTCTGACGCCCTGGCCCAACTTGCTGTCCTCAAAGCAAGTCGGGGAATGTCTAACGAGGAGATGGAGAAATCTGGGATTTTCCCTCCAGCTGTCGGCCGTGTCATAGAGATGATCAAGCATCTGGCCAGATCTCTACATGGCATGGTCGCGAGCTTCGAAAGTAGTGGCAAGCGCGAGGACACCATCCGGGCGATTTGCTCCGGCATGGCAGATCATCTCTACCACCGTCGCGGCAGACGTTACTTCAACGGAGACGAAACAGGCCAGGGCCGCGAGCTCTCTAAGCAGTCGGTAGTTTGCCAACCGCAGTGGGTAGTTGCTCTCCCATTCGACCTCGAGACCAAGGTGGATATTGGCGGGAAAAAGAAATTGCAATTCCTCGGAATGGCCACGCGGGTAACCCCCGAGTGGCTAGCCGAGAACGTACCCACCGCGGGCCAAGAGGTGAACGAGCGACTGGCGGAACTGGACTTAGCTGGCAAGATAGAGCGTCTGCGTGGTCGGTGCTGGACCCTGTGGTTCGAGCACCAAAGCAGTGGCAGACTCCCAGCCGCAGTACTCGAGCAGCTATCTCGGCTCTCAAGCCCATACAATATTGAGGGGAGGTTGGGCAAAGAGCAGGAAGCCTGGTTTGTGGAAATAAGCGAAGCGATCTCACGAGCAGAGCAAGTCTTGGGACTAGGCTCTGCTTTCAGAGGACAAAGGTCCGGGTGAATGGGACGACCACCTAATGAAGTTTCGTCCCCCTAGCAAAGAGCATCAAAAAGTTGGTGACCTTTGCCAGATGATTGACAGTGTAGATAACAAAGAGTAGTTTCTCTTAAGACACATAGGGGAAGTCTCAAAGAAAGGAGACGGGACTTGAAAGATCCAGCATTGCTTGAAAAGAAACTCGGGCTAGCTTTCATCGACAGGGGACTGTTGATGGAGGCGCTCACACACCGCTCGTTCCTAAACGAGAATCGAGGTTGGCCGTATCCCCACAACGAACGTATTGAGTTCTTGGGTGATGCGGTAATCGAAATGGTGGTAACACAATACCTTTTCGAAACCTATCCAGACAGAACGGAAGGAGACATGACTGCAGTTCGGGTCGCGCTCGTCAACGGGCAAATGCTTGCCGAGGTATCGCGTGGCCTAGGGATTGAGGAGTTCATCTTCATGTCTCAAGGCGAACTTAAGGACACAGGTCGGGCTCGCACGTACATCCTGTGTGCGGCATTTGAGGCACTCCTTGGAGCTCTCTATATGGATCAGGGCTGGAAGGCGGTTCAAGCTTTTCTGAAGCGAGTACTCTTGTCTCGCACAGAAGGTTTGATCGATGCCGGTGCTCATAGAGATCCCAAGTCGGCGTTTCAAGCCAAAGCGCAGGAACAATATCAGACCACCCCGACCTATCGTGTTCTCGAGGAAACAGGACCCGACCACGACAAGCACTTTGTCTGCGGTGCTTTCATCGGCGAGGAGCTAGTTGCTAAAGGCAGAGGAGCCAAGAAGCAAGAGGCCGAGACAGACGCTGCCAAACAAGCGCTAAAGGTGAAGGGTTGGTCTTAGGTAGATATCGGTAAATTCATAGAGGCCCAGGTGTCGCAGCACCTGGGCCTCGTTGCGTTCCTCCGTTTTCATCCGATCGATTGTTTGGCCCTTTTCTGGGCAAGAGTTTTGCTTATTGATGGACCCCTTTTCAATTTAGCGCAGGCCGGGCATCCAACCCCACGCGCCCTAGAGGCTCCTCTGGCCTGCCACTCGTGCCCACAATCGGGGTTCGAGCACTTCCACCAGAACTTGGTGGCGCTACCGGCAAGCACTTTGGTTGCGGGAAGTTCGTTTTTGGACGAATATTCCAACGCAAGTGATGGATGGGTGGTGGCCAGATTGTTGGTTGTACTTACGAAGCGCCCCGAACAGATCTTGCAACCACTCCCTTGCACGCGGTCTGAGCCCGTGGCCTGCCACTCGTGCCCGCACTTCGAGCACTTCCACCACAGCTTCTTGCCTGTGCCGGCCATGACCTGATCTGCGGTCAGCTCGTTCCTTGTCGAATACTCCTTCACCAACTCTGGATGAGTTGTGGCCAATTTGTTTCTCTTG